>JAVXAF010000001.1:0-82285 GCA_036660635.1 Clostridia bacterium
CCTTTTTAACTGTTTTTCAATATCATATGATAGAATTTCATCATTAATAACAAAAGCTATATCTCTTTCAACAGCTGGAAATTTTGGTAATTCAATAAATTTTATTTCATTTTTTGAATACTTTAAAACATTTGAAAAATAAATACTTGCAATATATGTATTATCAGGTAATATATAATTTAATCTCTGTTTTGGTGAAAGTTTTCCAAACTCAGCAATAATATCACCATTTATAGTTATCTGTCCACTCATTCCACAGTGATACTCAGGTCTATTTATTATTCTAGATATCTCATACTCGTTTTCTAAAATTTTATAATGATTTAATATATTTTCAATAACTTGTTTAATATCATAAAAATTTGAAACACTATCATACATTCCAAATGTTAAAACCTGTTGTTCTGTACAAAGTTCATTTTTAAGTATCTTTTGACTATCTAAGAAAACTTTTCCAAGCTCAAATAATTTCACTTCATTATTTTTCTTAGTATAATTTCTTTCTAAAGCTTCTAACATCAATGGCATTGTTGTAGATCTCATATATTCAAATTCTTGTGATAAAGGATTAGCTACTTTCACGCAATCAATTAGTTTTGAGTCTTTTCCAACTCCCATTCTAAGTAATATATCTTTGCTAAAAAAAGTATATGTATATATTTCATTAAATCCACTTGCTATAGCAACTTGCTTTATACTATCTTCCATTTTTTGCGATGGAGTTTTTTCTCCAAAAGTAAGATCTGTTTTTGGAAGCCTTGAAGGAAGCATATCATATCCATATATTCTAGCAACTTCTTCTGCCAAATCTTCCATAATATTTATATCTATCCTAGTATATGGAATAGTTGCCACTCCATCATTAATTTTTATACCAGTAAGACTTAGTACTCTGTCAATTTCTATATTAGATATATTAGTACCTATAATCTTATTTATTTTATCATAATCAATTTCAATTTTAGTTGTTGCTTGAGGTTCTTTACATATATCTACAATATTTTTTCCTATTTTTGCACTATTAGTTGAATTAAGTAAATTACATACTCTATTCATTGCATATATTGTAAGGTCTTGTGGAAGTCCTTTTTCATAACGAGAAGAGGCGTCAGTTCTTAAAACTAATTTTTTAGATGTATTTCTTACACTTGCCCTAACAAAATTTGCAGATTCTATTACAACTTTTTTAGTTTGTTTACTTATTCCAGAAAGTTCTCCACCCATAACACCAGCAACAGCAATCGGATTTTTCCCATCTGTTATTACCATATTAGTTTCATCTAGCTTTCTATCTATTCCATCTAAAGTTATAATACTCTCACAAGGTCTAGCTTGTCTTACAATAATTTCGTTTGATTCCATTTTTCCAAAATCAAATGCATGTAAAGGTTGACCTACTTCGAGCATAACATAATTTGTTATGTCCACTATATTATTAATAGGCCTAATTCCTGACTTTATTAATTTAAGTTGCATATCGTAAGGTGATTCTTTAACTACCACATCTTCTGCTACGTTCATAATATATCTTTTACAATTATCAGTTTCAACTTTAACGCTTACTGAAGAAACACTTGATACAGTGTTAAAATCAGGTTTTATAAATTGACCTAGAGGTTTACAACTTTTATTAAAAGTAAGAGCTAACTCATGTGCTATTCCTTCTGTTGAAAGACAATCTGGTCTGTTAGGAGTTATTTCAAATTCAATTATATAATCCCCTAGACCTAATATTTTATTTATATCTTGGCCTATTTCAACATCTGATGGAAATACTAACAGTCCTGAAGGTTTTACCCATGGAAAGTTTTGGTCTAGCCCTAAATCTAAAATATGGCATACCATACACTCGGAATTTATTCCCTTTACTGTTGATACTTTTATTTCTTTACCTATAACTTTGGCTCCTGGAAGTGCAACCGGAACAATATTACCAATTTCAATATCTGGTATTTTACCAACTGCTATTAAAACTTTATTTCCTATATCCAAAGAAAGTATAGATAATTTATCATCTTCTTCATGTGGCTTTTTATCTACAACTTTAGCTGTTATTACATTTTGAGTCTTTTTGCCAAACTCTTCATATTTTTCAACTTTACTTCCTGACATAGTAAGGCTGTCAACAATTTCTTTTATTTTTATATTCTTATCCAAATCTACATATTCTTTTAACCAGTTTAGTGATACATTCATAATTAATTCCCTCGCTTAAAATTGTTCTAAAAATCTTATATCGTTTTCGTATAAATATCTCATATCATTTATACCAAATTTTTTCATGGCTATTCTTTCTACTCCCATTCCAAAAGCAAATCCTTGATACTCATTTGGATCAATTCCTCCAGCTCTTAAAACATTTGGATGAACCATTCCAGCACCTAGTATTTCAATCCATCCTTCTTGTTTACAAACTCTGCATCCTTTACCACCGCATACAAAGCATGATACATCAACTTCAGCACTAGGCTCAGTAAATGGAAAATGATGAGGTCTAAGTCTTACTTTCGTATTTTCTCCAAAATATTTTTTAGAAAACATTTCTAATGTTCCTTTTAAATCTGCCATTGTTATATTTTTGTCTACAACTAAGCCTTCTAATTGATGAAACATTGGAGAATGTGTAGCATCAACATTATCTGATCTATACACTCTGCCTGGGCATATTATCTTTATAGGTGGTTTGTTATTTAACATAGTTCTTACTTGAACAGGTGAAGTTTGTGTTCTTAATATTATATCTTCGGTTATATACATTGTATCTTGTAAATCTCTTGATGGATGATCTGCTGGTGCATTAAGTGCATCAAAATTAAAATATGTAGTTTCAATTTCAGGCCCTTCTGCTATTGAATATCCCATACCTAAAAATATATCTTTCATATCATCTAGTACAATGCTAATTGGATGTTTAGTACCATATTTTTTTTCATCTTTTTTAGACATAGAAATATCTATTTTTTCTTTAGACATTTTTTCTTCTACTTCTTTTAGTTCTAGCTCATCTTGTTTATTTTCTATAATAGTCTCTAACATATTTCTTATTTCATTGGCTAAGCCCCCTACTATTTTTCTTTCCTGAGGTTCTATAGATCCCAATTGTTTTAACACATTAGTAAGCTCACCTTTTTTCCCTAAATACTTTACCCTTAGATCCTCTAGTACTACAGTTGAGCTTGCATTTTCTAAATTTTCTAAAGCTTCTTTTTTTAATATTTCTAATGTTTCTTGCATATTTTACACTTCCTTATACAATATTTAAACTTTTTTGTTGTTTCTTATCAATTATATATCAAACATACCTAAAAATCAATAATATTATTGCATTTTAATTAAAATGCTTGTATAATAAATATATGAGAGAATTTTTTGTCGAAAAAAGGAATGAAAATACAAAATTATCGAAATTTATAACACAAAAGTTTCCTAATTTAAAATATTCAATATTTAAAAAAGCATTAAGAAATAAAGATATAAAAATAAATGGGAAAAGTGTATCAAATGATATAGTTTTAAATTATAAAGACAACTTAAAATTATATATTGCAGACAATTTTTTATTTGATTTACCTGTAAAACTAGAAAAAGTATATGCAGATGATAATATATTTGTGTTTTTTAAACCTCAAGGTATACTTTGCAACCATAATGATAATCTTATAAGTAGTGAAAATGGCCAAATACAAAACCAAGATCTCGAGCCAACTTTTGATGATTTAGTAAAAAAAGAATTTAAAAGTGCAAAGCTATGCCATAGACTAGATAGAAATACTTCTGGATTACTTATTTTTGCTAAAAATAATGATAGCTATAAAGAAATCCTAGATGGATTTAAAAACTATAGTATTATAAAAGAATATACCGCTGTTGTATCAAATTGTAATTTTAATTCAAATCATGAGTTATTAGAAAAATATATTTTAAAAGATCCCCTTAGTGGATTTTCTAAAATATATGATACACCTGTAAAAAATAGTAAAAAAATACTTACAGAATATAATGTAATATCTCAAAACAAAGTTGAAAACATTGCAGTTTTAAAAATTAAAATACATACAGGTAAAACTCATCAAATAAGAGCACAAATGGCAAGTATATCCCACCCTATATTAGGTGACTCAAAATACGGTAAAAATGAAATTAACAAAAAATTCAAATTATATAAGCAACAGTTATTTGCAACAAAGTATAGTTTTAACTTTAAAAAAGATTCAAAGCTATATTACTTAAATAATATTACTATCGAACTTGATAAGAGTTTTTATGAAAAAAAGTAGGACGTGATAATATGGAAAAAAAAGAAACTCATAAATATTTACCAATAAAAGAAAATAGAAAATTTTCATTTATCTATATGATTTATATATTTGCAATTTCTACTATAGTTGGATGGGCTGCTGAAACTTTTGTAGTTTATATAGTCGCTGGTCACTTTGTAAAACGAGGTATTCTATATGGACCTTTTTGCTTAATTTATGGATTTGGGGCTTGTATACTTTATTTTTTGTTTTACAATATTAAAGCAACTAAAAAAAATATTATATATGTTTTTATTACATCTTCAATAATACTTGGGACTTTTGAGCTTGTTTCAGGGCTTGGTATGAAGTATATTTTTAATACTGAAATGTGGAACTACGATGGGAAATTCTTAGAAATACTAAATTACACAACAGTACCAATTTTATTTGAATGGGGAATTTTAGGAACTATCTATATTTTCTTTTTGCAACCTATTCTATTTAAAATACTTTCTTTTATACCAGAAAGATTTACAAAACGCCTTGCTATTTTTATAATAGTATTTTTCATAGTAAATTATATATTCTCCGTTATAAATATTAGTACTGATCCAAATATATTATATAAAATGGTTAACAATCTCTAATTTATATTGTTATTTATTTTAAAGTCATTTTCTATTAATAAAAAAACACTTTTTGCATATATTTTAGCGAGGTGTTTTTTTATGATTAATTGTGCTATTGTAGGAGCTACTGGGCTTGTAGGTTCTACTTTTTTAAAAGTTTTAGAAGAAAAAAATTTGCCTATTGACAACTATACATTATTTGCTTCAAAAAATTCAAAAGATAAAAAAATAAATTTTATGAATAAAGAATATATTGTACAGCAATTGGAAGAGAATTCTTTTAAAAATCAAAAATTTGATTATGCACTTTTTTCAGCAGGTGGGAGTGTAAGCAAAAATTATGCTAGGCTTGCAGCTATCAGTGGATGTATTGTAATAGACAACAGTTCTTCTTTTAGAATGGAAAAAGATGTGCCTTTAGTTATACCAGAAGTTAATGAAGAAAAAATATTTGAAAATAAAGGCATAATTTCAAATCCAAACTGTTCAACAATTCAAGCAGTTATACTTTTAAAACCTCTTCATGATAAATATACTTTAAAAAGAGTGGTCTATACTACTTTTCAAGCAGTATCTGGTGCAGGCAAAAAAGGTATTGATGATCTAATGAATACTTTAAATGGTAAAAAAGCTAGCTGTTTTCCATATCCAATATATAACAATTGTATACCACATATTGATGATTTTTTAGAAAATGGTTATACAAAAGAAGAAATGAAAATGATTGATGAAACAAGAAAAATTTTAAATCTTCCATATTTAAATGTAACTGCAACAACATCTAGAGCCCCAGTCATAAATTGTCATTGTGAGAGCATTAACATAGAATTTGAAAATGATTTTGATATAGATGAAGTAAAGCAATTACTTTCAAAATCAGAAGGAATTGTAGTTATAGATGATATAAAAAGAAACATTTATCCTCTAAATACCTTTGCTGATGGAAAAGATGAAGTTTTTGTTGGAAGAATTAGAAGAGACTTTAGTATAAAAAATGGAATTAATCTTTGGTGTACGGCGGACAATATTAGAAAAGGAGCAGCCACAAATGCAGTTCAAATATTAGAAAAATTAATAACAAAAAGACAAGAATTTTAAATTTCTTGTCTTTTAATTTTTACTAACATTATATCCTATTTTATTTTTTCTAATATGTCCTGGATATATATTTTGTAGTTTTTCATTCGTATAATATTTATCTATTGCTTCCTCTATCACACTTTGAGGTGCCTTTCCTAAAATTCGCTCACTTTGTCTTAAAGAAACTAAAATTGAAAAATATATATCAAAGCTCATAAATATAACTACTATCCATGAAGTAACAATTCCAATTTTAGCTGGTATTTTTTCTATTAGTTCTGATATAAATGGATAAATCATTTTGCAAAAAAACACCCCTAATATTCCCCAAAAAAGTGCATGTAATAAGCTGGTTCTTCCTTGAAAGTTTAAAAAATACTCACTGTAATCCCAAGATACAGTCCCAAAGTATAGTTCTTGTAAAAACGAGTATATAAACTCTACTACTCCACCAATTATTGTACTATATATAAATATGTTAAATGCTTTTTTTTCATTTTTTAAAAAATACATATATACAATTGCTCCTACCCCATATACAGGAGCAAATGGACCAATTAATAATCCTTGTTTATTTTCTATAACTCCATTTACAGCTAAACATAGGAGTGTTTCATAGACATATCCAAAAACACATCCAATTAAAAATACCCATATATATTTATATTTACTATATCCTTTTGCAAAAATATTTGTATTATTCATAACAAAAAACTCCTTTTATTTTATTTTTTGTTAAAATTAAATAAATATACAAAAAAACGTATATAAAAAATATACGTTTTTTCTTTCATAAATAATATTCTTAATCTTTACTTCTTCCAAATATTCTAAGTATTCTAACAAATATATTAATAAAATCCAAATATAGTTGCATTGCTCCATAAATATGAGCCTTATTTCTAATTTTTGGATCCTCACTTTGTGCTAAATATTTAATATTTTGCATATCATACGCTGTTATTCCAAAAAATACAAAAAGTACAACCCACGAAATAACTATGTCTATTATCGAATTACCTAAAAACATATTTATTAAACTAACTATAATACATACAAATACTGTACCAAAAAGTAAAGTCGAAATCTTGCTAATATCTGCCTTTGTTTTTGCACCATAAAATGCAAACGCTGCAAACAATAATGCTGATGCAAGAAAAACAATAAATATAGATTCTATTTTAAAAGCGGCAAATATAACTGAAAGCCCAACTCCATTAATTGCCGCATACACAAAAAATAGTATTCCTACTACTGTTGGTGATAGCTTTCTAAATAAAAAGCTGAATAATAAAACTACTACAAGTTCAATTGTTATTAAAAGTCCAAACATTCCATTCATTAAAAATTCTTCTATTACTCCACTAGAATACGTAAACCATGCAATAAGTCCAGTTGCAAAAAGTCCCATGAACATCCATAAAAAAGTTCTAGTAATTACATTAGGTGAGTCTTCCATAATAACTTTATTTTCTTCTTCCATAATTCCCTCCAATTTTCTTATATCGTATTATATCTTAAAAAAAGTCATAAATCAAATTGTAACACCAAATTTTCACAATTAATTTGGAAAAGCTACGGATTTATATTAAATTCGTAGCTTTTCTTTTACTTCTTAATTCTTTTTTTCTTTTAAAATAATACTTCTTGCAACATGAATTCCACTTGCTCCTGCTTGTGCAAGTCCTCTTGTTACGCCTGCACCATCTCCTAAAGCATAAAAATTATTATAGACTTCATTGTCATTTTTTTGCACTTCAAGATTAGATGTAAGTTTTGGCTTAGCACTATAAAATTTAACCTCAACACCATAAAGTAATGTATCTTCATTTGCTGTTCCAGGCGCCACCTTATCAAGTACTTCAATCATTTCAATGATATCTTTTAATTGTCTTGCGGGAAGTACTAAACTAAGATCTCCAGGTACTGCAAAAAGAGTTGGCTTTACAAATCCTTTTGCCATTCTAGTGTCATTACTTCTTCTTCCATGCATCAAATCACCAAATCTTTGAACTATCACACCTTTTCCCAAAAGATTAGACAAAGATGCAATACTTTTTCCATAAGTATATGGGTCATCAAAAGGTTCTGTAAACTTATTACTTACTAAAATTGCAAAATTTGTATTCTCACTTTTCATTTTAGGATCAGAGTAACTATGTCCGTTAACAGTTATTAGCCCATCAACATTTTCAGCTACTACATATCCATTTGGATTCATGCAAAAAGTTCGAACAATATCACCATATTTTTTTGTTTGATATTTAAGTTTAGCTTCATATATATTATCGGTTATATCTTTATATACAATAGCTGGAACCTCTACCCTAACACCTATATCAACTTGATTATTTAAAAGTGGTATTTTTAAATTTTTACATTGATTAGAAAACCATTCTGCACCTGATCTACCTGGTGCCACTACAAGATATTTACATTTTAGCTTTTCCCCGCACTCTAAATAAATGCTATAGTTATTAGTATCGGATACATTAAAGCTCTCAACTTTAGTATTGCAAATAATTGTTACATTGTCTTTGGAAAGCAAATACTCATACATATTTTTTAAAATCTGAAGATTATTTTCTGTACCTAAATGTTTTACATCTGCTTGCAATAAATGAAGATCATAACCAAGCGCTTTCTTTTTAAACTCAATTGCATTTTTAGTAGAAAATCTTTCCTGTGTTGCTCCAAACTTAACATTAATAGAATCTACATAATTAATAAGTTCCATAACTTCTTCTTCTGAAATATACTCAGAAAGCCAACCTCCAAATTCAGTAGTAAAGTTATATTTGCCATCAGAAAAATTTCCTGCTCCTCCAAATCCTTTCATTATACTGCACTCTTTGCAATTAATACACTGCTTATTTGTTCTTAACGTTGGGCACCGTCTATCATATATATTTTTGCCCTGTTCAAAAATACAAATTTTAAGATTGTTATTTTTACTAAGTTCATAAGCAGTACAAATTCCAGCAATTCCAGCACCTACAATTATCACATCAAAATTTTTCATATTAACATACCTTTCTTTTTTATTTGCTTTAAATAATATTTTAAAGCTACAATACTTTCTAAAGGCCATTATACCATATATGTCAATTTTGAAATTATCTAGCATTGGCAATTTGACTTGTTATAGATCGCCATGTATCACATCCAACTATTCCATCTGGTGTAAGCTTTTTTGCTTTTTGATACTTAATAACAGCATTTTTTGTATTTCTACCAAATATTCCATCTATTGTACCTGTATTGTATCCAAGTGTGTTTAGTGCGTCTTGCAATACTGCAACATATACACCTTTTTTTCCTAATTTAACAAGTGGATACCCCCCTGTTGCACATGCAGGTAAAACATCTCTTTTATCCACATGTACCCACGTTGGAGTTAAACTTTTAGGCTCAACATATGTAAACATTTTATTTTTTATTGCTAAATCACGAATTTTATCTCTTTCTGTGGAAGGCATTCCTTGTGCTATATCAAATGCCATTCCGGCATAGTGTTGACTTTGCCCAGTATGACCTCCTTCTCCTATTCTTTTAAAAGCATACCCTACTTTTATACTATTTCCATAAAGTTTTCTTAATTTATTAAAAGCTTCAATAGCTCTTCTGTCAGTCCAAAGTACATCTGTTTTTGAAGAGCCTCTAAACTCTTTTACACTAAGATATTTATTACTTGAATATGGCATTGGATCATTAAGTCTCCTGTCGTATTTTTCCATTTTATTTTTTAAATTATTATATACTAGTATTTTCATATTTCACCACCTTCCTATACATATTATATGTTTTAATTTCTAAAGTGAGAATTATAATACTACTATTTGCTTTATGGTATTTTAAGAGAGTTATTTGCTTTTATCGTAAAACTTATCTTTTATTAAATTGACTTTTTTAAAAAGCTGCTATATAATATTTTTGGTGATTAAATGTTTAGTAATTTGAATTTTAGCGTCTTATCCATGTACTTTTTTATATATAGCTTTTTAGGTTGGATATGTGAAATGATATATTGTAGTATATTTTCTAAAAAAATTACAAATAGAGGATTTTTATCTGGTCCATATTGTCCAATATATGGCATTGGAGGATTAATAATAGCAATATTTCTAGAACCTTTTGCCTCAAATCCTATTGTTATATTTTTGCTTGCTTTTTTATTTACTACACTGTTAGAATATGTAACAAGCTTTTTAATGGAAAAAGCTTTTAATGCTAAATGGTGGGATTACTCTAAAAGAAAATGCAATATAAATGGACGCGTTTGCCTACTAAATTCGATTTTATTTGGAATTGGCGGCCTAGTTATAACATACTTTGTACACCCATATGTAATAACGTTAGTTAATATTATTCCATTAAATATATTAAATCCTATCATTATTACATTACTTGCTATTCTTTTAATAGACTTTATTGGAACTCTAAATACAATATTTAGATTTAAAGAAAGACTTAAAACAATTAAAGAAATTGTCGAGTCAATTGAACATGCAAAGGGAAATTTAGATGTTACTAATGCCTTAGAAGCGGTAAAAGACAATATAATAGCAAAAACTACAGTGTTTAATAAAAGACTTATTAATTCATTTCCAACCTTAACTTTTATAAAGCTCTCAAGTATATTTGAAGATTTAAAAGTTGATCTTTCAAATAAACAACAAGAATTTAAAGTTCTAAAAAAACAATTAAAAGGAAAAAAAAAGAAATAAGAAATAAAAAAAATATTTGTTAATATTATGGCAAAGATATAACTTTAAAATGAAGATATATCTTTGTTATTTTATTATTTTTTTTATAATTTCAATTAATCTTTGCTTTTAATGGAGCAACCTTTTTATACTTAATTTGGCATTTTTCGACACAATTTAATCAATACTTGTACCTAAAGCACTGAAAAATATTGACAAAGTTAAAATGGTATTATATAATACAATGTGATCAATTAGTTGATCAGTTATAATTTTGAAAGGAATTAAGGTGAAAGAATGGACAAAATGAATACTCTAAAAGATTTACTTACTAATAGTTGTGAAAAATATAAAAATAAAGTAGCTTTTTTAGAAAAAGATCATGAGACCCAAACCTTTAGTGAAATTACATATTCTACATTTAAAGAAGATGTTATCTCACTTGGTACTGCCCTTTTACAAAGAGGTTTTAAGGGAGAAAAAATTGTCGTAATTGGAGAAAATAGCTATAAATGGTTTACAACATACATGGCAGTTACTTGTGGAGTTGGAATAATAGTTCCAATGGACAAAGAACTACCATCTAATGAAATAGTAAACTTAGTTAATAGATCAAAAGCTAAAGTTATTGTATACTCTTCTAAAATTAAAGAAAAAGTTTTAAAACTAAAAAATCAAATGAATATAGTAACTACATTTATAGAAATGGATAGTCAAAAAACTGATGAAAATTCTATTTCATATAACGATTTATTAAAAGAAGGTTCAGCCGTAGTTAATAGTGGCGATAATTCCTACATGAATATACAGATTAATAAAAGAGATTTTACAATTCTTCTTTTTACATCTGGTACAACTGCTGATGCAAAAGGTGTAATGCTTTGTCATGAAAACATTGCTACTAATGTAGGTGCAGCACAAGATATTTTAAAACTATCTTCAAATGATAGATTTTTATCTGTACTACCTATCCACCACACATATGAACTTACAGGAACATATATATTTCCTCTTTGGTTTGGTGCATCTATTGCAATATGTGAAGGATTAAAATATATAGCAAAAGATATGGAACTTGCAGCACCTACTGCTATAATGGTTGTTCCATTAATATTAGAAAAATTAGAAAGAAAAATAAAAAAAGCTCTTAAAGATCAAGGCAAAACTGAGTTAATTGCTAAAATGGTAAAATTAACTGACATGTTAAAAAAAGCCCATATTAATGTTAAAAGATTACTCTTTAAACCAATTTATTCAAAAGTTGGTGGAAAATTAAAATACCTATTTTCTGGAGCAGCCCCTATAGACAAAAGTCTTGCTCAATATTTTGAAGATTTAGGATTTTGCTTTTTACAAGGTTATGGACTTACAGAAACTGCACCACTAATTACTGGTATTAAAAGTAGAAAAATCGGTAGTGTTGGTAAAAGTATTAGAGATTGTAAAACTATTATATCTAATCCTAATGAAGATGGAATTGGTGAAGTTGTTACAAAAGGTCCTAATGTAATGCTTGGATATTATGAAAATGAAGAAGAAACTAATAAGGTTTTAATAGATGGATGGTTCCATACTGGAGATCTTGGATATTTTGATAAAGATGACGATCTTTTCATAACAGGAAGATTAAAAAATGTTATTGTAACAAAAAATGGAAAGAATATTTTTCCAGAAGAAATTGAAACTCTAATAAATAAAATACCTCTTGTTTTGGAATCACTTGTATATGGCCTTGAGTCAAAAGATGACAAAACAGATGTAAATGTTGCCGCTATTGTTACACTAGATGAAGAATATATTGAAGAGACATATGGCAAAACTAAACCAACAAAAGAAGAAATTTACGATATTATATTTGGTGAAATAAAAAAAATCAACTCTCAATTAGTATCGTACAAAGCAGTTAGAGATTTAAAGATTAAAGATGAAGATTTTGTTAAAACTACAACTATGAAAATAAAAAGATTCATAGAAATAGAAAAACAAAATAATGTTTAATAAGACATATTAAAAGGAGAATTTATTATGAGAATTTTAAAAGATTTCAAAATACCTAATTTTAAATTACCAGAGTTTAAATTCAAAAATATAGAAGAACTAGATGATTTACCAGAATTTAATGAACCAGTGAAAAAACCAAAAGAGTCAAAAATAAAACTAGTAGAAAGAGAAAAATTTGATACTATAAAAGAAATGTTTGATATTTGTACAACAAAATATGAAAAAAGAATTGCTTTTATGGAAAAATATAATCATAAAGAAACTTATACAAATATCACATATAAACAATATAGAGATGATGTAATAAATTTTGGTACTTGTCTTACAGAACATTTTAACATTCATAATGAAAAAATTGCTGTAATGGGTGAAAATACTTATCAATGGTATGTAGCATATATGTCTACTATATGTAGTGACTCTATTATTGTTCCAATAGATAAAGAACTCCCAGCAAACGAAATTGCAAACCTACTTAATAGAGCAGGTGTTAGCGTTATTGTTTATTCACCAAAGAAAAAAGAAGTAATAGAAAAACTAAAAAATGATCTTCCTAGTATAAAATACTTTGTTGAAATGTACTCTGATGTACCTGTAAATGAAAAAAATGTAGGATTTAACTATGCAAAAAATATAGGAAAATCTCTTGTAGATAAAGGAATATGTACTTTAATGAAACTTCCAACAAATCCTGATGAATTTAAAGTATTACTTTTTACCTCAGGTACAACATCACTTCCAAAAGGTGTCATGCTTAATCAAAGATCTTTAATTGAAAATATACATAGTGCGGTATCTTTAGTTGAAACAATTGATAAGGAGGTGTTTTTCTCAGTTCTTCCTCTTCATCATACATACGAAGCAACTGTTGGATATTTAATACCCATTTCAATTGGAGCGACTATAGGAATATGTGAAGGACTTAAATATATTGCTCAAAATTTACAAGAAATAAAGCCTACAATAATGCTTGCTGTTCCTGTACTTATTGAAAATTTATATAAAAAAATACAAAAAAGTATTGAAAAAGGTGGAAAGCAAAAGCTTGTAAAATCAATGGTGTCTCTTACTAATGGGCTAAAAAGTATTGGTGTAGATATAAAAAGAAAAATATTTGAAGAAATTCATTCTACTTTAGGTGGAAAACTTAGAATTATTGTTAGTGCTGCTGCTCCAATTGATCCAATTGTTGGAAAAGCAATTGAAGATTATGGAATACTTTTCTTGCAAGGATATGGTCTTACTGAAACCGCACCTCTTGCAGCTCTAACACCATCTTCTATGCCAAAAATAGGATCTGCTGGTAGAGAAGTTCCTTGTGATATTTTAAGGATAGATAGTCCTAATGAAGCATCCATAGGAGAAATTTGTGTAAAAGGTCCAAATGTTATGATGGGATATTATGAAAATGAAGAAGAAACTAATAAAGTTTTAAAAGATGGTTGGTTCTATACAGGTGATGTTGGATATATTGATGATGATAAATTTTTATTCATAACTGGAAGAACTAAAAACGTTATAGTAACTCAAAATGGTAAAAATATATATCCTGAAGAAATAGAGTTAGAATTAATTCGTAACATACCATATATACAAGAATGTATGGTTTATGGCAAAGAAGAAGAAGGAAAAAAAGAACTTATTGTCTCTGTTAAAATAACTTTAAATGAAGAATATATTTTAGAAACATTTAAAAAAAGACCAACCGATAAAGAATTATATGATATTATTTGGAAAGCAATAAAAGAATTAAATAAGCAATTTGTTTCATATAAAGCAATTAGAAATCTTGAAATTAAAAATGATGATTTTATTAAAACTACAACTATGAAAATCAAACGATATGAAGAAATGCAAAAAGATAAAAATAAAAAAGATATTTCTAAAAAGATTCCTAAAGAAAAAAAATCAGATAAAATCAATAATAAATAAATAAAAAGATTTAAAAAAACTGGCAGTTTACAATATTTTTGTAAGCTGCCAGTTTTTTTATATTAAACGCATATTAATATATTACACTATCCGTTATATTCCATTTGATATCCTGCAATATCAATAATGTTAGAATTTTCTAATCCTATCTTTATAAGCTCATCCATAACTCCCATATTGTTTAATACTCTTTGCATATATTGTCTTGATTCAACATCATATATATTTACTTTACTCATAAGTCTTTCTATAGGATCCCCTTTTACATAGAATACATCACCTATTTTTTCTACTGTCCACTTTTGACTTTGAACATCATTTGCATCATATTCTTGTGCTACTACCACAATATCTTCTTTTGGTATTTTTTCAAGCTCACTTGCAACATATTCAATTAACTCATCTACACCTTGCTTTGTAACAGCAGAAATTTTAAACAATTTTAATTTATTTTCTTTACAAAATATTTCAAGATCCTCTAATAACTTTTCATCAGACAAACTATCCATTTTATTTGCAACAATAATTTGCTTTTTCTTAGCTAATTTTTTGCTATATTTTGCTAATTCTTCATTTATTTTTTTAAAATCATCCGTTGGTATTCTATCTTCTGAACCTGAAATATCAATTACATGTAGCAAAAGTCTTGTCCTTTCAACATGCTTTAAAAATTCTATTCCAAGTCCTACGCCTTCACTTGCACCTTCAATAATTCCAGGTATATCAGCCATTACAAAAGGTTTCCCTGATTTAGGATTTACTACACCTAAAGCAGGATCCAAAGTAGTAAAATGATAATTTGCTATTTTAGGTCTTGCAGATGAAACAGTTGAAATAAGAGTAGATTTTCCAACATTAGGAAAACCAATAAGTCCAACATCAGCAAGCATTTTAAGTTCAAGCTCTAAAGATTTACTAGCTCCTTTTTCACCAGCTTCTGAAAAATTAGGAACTTGTCTTGTTGGAGTAGCAAAATGTTGATTTCCTCTTCCACCTCTTCCACCTTTAGCTATTAAAAAAGTTTCACCTTCTTTAGCAAGATCAGCTATTATAATATCTTTTTCCACGTCTTTTATAATTGTTCCTTTTGGAACAGGTATGTATAGATCTTTACCCGCTTTTCCAGAACATCTAGAGCCTTCGCCTTTTTTACCATCCTCAGCTACAAATTCTTTTCTAAATTTGAAATCGAGTAATGTTGAAGTGTTACTGTCAACTATAAAATATACACTTCCACCTCTTCCACCATCTCCGCCATCTGGTCCTCCACTCGCTACATACTTTTCTCTTCTAAAAGTCATAGCTCCGTTTCCACCATTTCCAGCTTTAACAGATATTTTTACAAAATCTATTACCATTATTTTCTCCTTCTATTATATAATATTTGTACTTCTAATCAAAATAATTAATTTTCATTGCTTCTTTTATCTTTTTCATTGTTGCTTTAGAAAGCTCTCTTGCTTTTTTTGTTCCATTTATTAAAATTTCATCTACAAGCTCAGGATGCTCTTCATAATATTTTCTTTTTTGTCTTATAGGTTTTAAATATTCAAAAATATTGTTTGCAAGCTCTTTTTTACATGCTACACATCCCCTGCATCCATTTTTACATTCTGCAAATATTTTTTCTTTTGTAGATTCACTAAATAGATTATGATAATATCCTACCATACATTTTTTAGGATTAGCAGGATCATCTTTTTTTATTTTCACACTATCTGTAATGGCGGCCATAACTTTATTTAATATTTCTTCTTCACTATCAGCTAAATAAATAGCATTTCCTAAGCTTTTTCCCATTTTGTTGTTTCCGTCAAGTCCTTTGACTCTAACAAATTTGCTCATTTTTGCTTCTGGTTCTACTAATATTTTACCATAAATTGAATTAAACTTTCTTACAATTTCCCTTGTTTGTTCTATTAGCGGCAATTGATCCTCACCCACTGGTACAACACTTGCACCAAATATTGCAATATCTGCTGCTTGGCTTACAGGATATCCTATAAATCCATATGTTACACTTTCTCCATTATTCCCAAATAATTCTTTTTTTTGTGCTATCTCAGTTTTAACTGTAGGATTTCTCTCAAGTCTTGATATAGTTACTAAATTTGAAAAAAATTCAGTAAGAAGAGCGGGTTCTGGAAGCATTGATTGTATACATATACTTGCTTTTTTAGGATCTATCCCACAAGATAAATAATCGATCGCAAGTTCTCTAACATTCTTTCTCACTTTTTCTGGATTGTTATAATTATCAGTTAACGCTTGAACATCTGCTATTAAAATATATTCATCATATTCATCTTGAAGTTTTATTCTATTTTCCAAAGATCCAAAATAATGACCAATATGTAGCTTTCCAGTTGGTCTATCACCTGTTAATATTATTTTTTTATCTGACATATTATCACCTATTCCTTTTTTAAAATTTTTGTCATAGCATATTATATACTATTTTTCTTTAAAAATCTAGTATATAGCTATATATTATATTATTAATTGATTACATAGAATATTTATTCGACATTTTTTGACATTTTATTTTTTTTGTAAAAAAAGATTGACATACTAATTAATCTATCATATAATCCAAGTATACGAATAGTTTATAGAAATTATATTTACATTTCTATGTTTTCGTTTTCAAGCTCGCAAAATTTTAAATAAAATTTTAGGAGGATTTTTTTATGAGCACTAAATCTAAATTCTATTTAGACTTAATGACACTACACCCTGAAGTAACTGGATCATTAAATTTATGCATTTTAAAATTGCCAAATGGAGATGAAAAAAAGTTTATTGTAGATTGTGGTCTTTTCCAAGAAAGAGAATATGAAGTGCTAAACAATGTTTTAGATGTATCAGCTATAAATATTGATGCAGCATTCATAACTCATGCTCATATTGATCATATTGGTAGGTTACCTCTTTTAGTTAAAATGGGATATACAAATAACATCTATTGTACAAATATCACAAAAGATATTATACCCACAGCTTTAAATGACAGCTACAAAATAATGAAAGGTAACTGTGAAAACTATTCAAAAAAAATAGCTTTTAAAAAGCCACTATATAACAAAGATGATGTTGATGATACAATTTTTCTTTTAAAAGCGGTTGATTATAACAATTCTTTTTTTATTAGTGAGAACTTAAAAGTTACTTTCTTTGCCAATGGTCACTTAGTAGGAGCAGCATGTATTCTTTTCCAAGCAAGTTTTCCAGGTGAAAAAGATATAAACATTTTATTTACTGGGGATTATCATAAAGATAATGTTTTCTCTTATTTACCATGTATACCTGAGTGGGTAAAGCATCTTAATAATCTTAGTGTTGTTCAAGAAGCAACTTATGGTGCAACTCTATCAAAGCATATACAGCATTGTTTTAGTGTAGATATACCCTATCATATTTCTTGTAAGCATTCACTTTTTATTCCGGTAATTGCACTAGAGAGAACCTCATTAATTCTTTTAAACTTAAAAAAGTTACAAGATGATGGTAAACTTAACAAAGCTATTCCAATTTATCTAGATGGAAATTTAGCAATAACTTATTTTAATAAGTTTAAAAAGTATACAAGCGTAGATTTTATACCTGAAAATTTAATTATAGTTAATAAAGATATTAGAAAAGATGTTATCTTAGACAAACGGCAAAAAATTATACTTTCTACATCAGGTATGGCAGATCATGGACCAGCACAAATATATTTAAAAGAGTTTATTGGAAGAAAAGACTTTTCAATATATTTTACTAGCTATACAGCTGAGGGTACTCTTGGTAGAGAATTAATGTACTCTAACATTGATGATGAGGTGAAAATTGACAATATAAAATTCATCAGGAAATGTACTATATCAGCAACCCAAGAGTTTTCTTCACATGCAAAAGCTGATGAGCTAAAAGATTTTTTAACTCAATTTGAAAATATCTCTTGTCTACTAATAAATCATGGTGAAATTTGGCAAAAGCAAATCTATTCTAAATATATTGCAAATAGCTTAAAAATAAAAAGCATTAAAATATTAGATAGAAGTACTTTTGTTAGAATTGATAGTTATGGGTTTGTAAAATCATTTCCATCAAAATTTATTAGTGTCCAAGAGCAGCAAAAATTATCAGAAAGTATGAAAAAGCATTCTACAGTGCATAAAACAAAAAAAGAAAAATTAAAACAACAAAAAACAAAAAAAAGATTTCCAGTTCATGCTTATAACTACTAACAAACTATCAAAGCCAAGAGTTAATTCTCTTGGCTTTGATTTATTGTTTTTTGTTTAATTCATAATTATAGCATCATTTTACTTTATTAAAACGGTGTATTATCTGGTGAAAATCCTTTATCATCTAAATAATAAAACTCTGTATTTTCATAGTCAAATAAATACATGTTACTTAATAATAATCCCGTTTTTCCATCATTATGTTGTACACCATATGCATCAGTATAACTATTATTGAAACACCAAGCAATTTCTCCTTCTTTTATTTTATGATCTGGATCTGCTAATATATTAATATTATCGCCTTGTTTTCCTTTAACTATTCCTATTTCTATTTTTTGATTTCTTCCTGAGTTTACAAAATAGTAGAGCGTAGTCAAATCTATAAGAGGAGTTATTACAGTTGGAACAGTTATTCTTTGTCCTTTAAACATATCCTTAAATCCACAAATTTTTTCACCTGTATACTGATCAACACGTCCATAAATATCCTCTTCGCCAAATATATAATATTTATTTCCTTTTTGATCAACAAGATACGGATTATTATGCGGATCCTCTACAATATATTTTTTAAAAGATGCAGAGAAATATAGTTGATCTAGTTTCTCCATATATATTTTTAACTCTGCTTTAGACATTACATACTCATCAGGCAAAATCAAAGCCAAGTCAAAATCGACAGCATTAGAATATCCATATGCTTCTAGTACATCATTAAATATTTTATATGTTGTTTCTATATCAAGTTCATTTAGAGCATTTTTTCCATATATATCTTTAGCTATTTTATCTGCTAAGTTAATAAAGTTAAAATTTGAAATCATACCTTCATTATTTGTAACTTTTTTTAACGTATTTCCTGTATCTTCTTTAAACCAAGTTGCAATTTTACTTTCTTTTTCAAGTTTCCAGTTTATCTCTAATAATTGTTCTTGTTCTTTTTCAGTAGCCGTGTTCCATTTTTTTACTGCATCATTTGCCTTTGATATTGGATTATTTTTTAAAAATGTAACTATTACAGCAGTGGCTAAAACAATAATAACAATTATCGTTATTACTAAAACTATTAAAGATATTCCTCTTTTGTTTTTCATATATTTTCTCCTTACATATGTTATACAAACTAGTTGCATAAGTTTCACTTTATATAGTTTAATATATATATGAAAATTATGCAACTATTTTTTTGTTAAAAATACTATATAGTTTTTAATTATCTTTTTATAGATTTTTAAATATTGTTAAAATAACTAACCAATCTAATTGTGGGGCAAGTGACAAAGCAATAATTACATTTACAACTATAATGTTAGTATTACTCTTATAAAATAACAAGTTACATGTAGCATATTTTATAAAATGTGATATAATATACATAATTTCAAAAAAATAATTTATATAATTAGTGAAGGAGAATAAAAATAATGAAAATCGATTTTCATACACATGGAAAATTATCAAGTAAGTTTCCTTTTGATAGAGAAGAGTTTATGAATAAAATAAATGAAGCCAAGAATGAAGGAATTGATAGTTTAGCATTAACAGAACATTGTCATGCAATTAATTTTATTGAAATATATAATTTTTTAGCAGATAATTATAAATATATTAATGATTATTATGATGTAGATGGCTTTAAAGTTTTTACAGGTACAGAAGTAACTACAAATGAGAAACTAGATATTCTCCTTATAGGAAACAGAGAATATATAGTAGAACTAAGTAAGAAAGTAGAAACTACAAAAGGAAACCAAAAATTTATAGATATAATCGATTTATTTAATATTTTAGATTGTACTAAATTAATAATAATACTTGCTCATCCACTTAGAAGACATACACTATTTCCTGATATTGATAAAAACATAATAAAAAAAATTGATGCTATAGAATTTAATGCTACAGATTTATATAATAATGGTGTAAGTAATATGAAAAATAAAATTGTTGAATTAGGAAAATTATTAAATATTCCAATTACTGGTGGAAGTGATTCACACTACTTTACACAAATTGGTAGTATAAAAAATTGTTTTAATGTAGAATGTAATACTATTTGTGAGATAAAAGAACAAATTAAAAAGAAAAATTTTATAGTTGAAATATCAGATAATTTGGAGATTAGAGTTAAAAGTTCAATAATTATAAAAAAACTTATAAAATCATTAGAAATTAATAGTTAAATGTAGTATAAGTTACTTAATTTATTACGAAATAAAATTAATATAATTCGTGTTTTGCCAAAAAACTAAAAAATAAACTAACAAAAAACAAAAGAGATTTATCAGCTCCTGTATATAACTACTACCAAGATATTAAAGCAAAGAGTTGATTTTCTTGGCTTTTGCTCATTAAAAAAGTAAAGCAACTCCAAATTAATGAAGTTGCTTTGATTTTATTTTTTTCTCTTTTGCTTTTGCTTTTTAATTACTTTAATATTATTTGTAAAAATAATTAAAAACATTACTGTTGCAATAGAAGATACTATTACAACTATAGCGCTTCCTAACCCTAATAATACCTGAGTGGAATCATTAGCATTAGTTATGTATCTTTCAATAGCGTTTCCACTATTAATAAGATCATTTCGCTGTTTTTTAGCTTTTAAGAAAGCTTCTGAAACAGCTTTTTCGCCTTCTGGAGAATTTGCTACAAGTTCTCTTGTAGTATTAACATTAGCAGAAATGTGCCAAAGTTCATTTGCAGAACTGGCAATTTCCAAAGAAAAAATAACGCTCGTAATACTTAAAACAATAAGCATTACATTAATAACCATTTTAATTTTGATTTTTACTGAAGTCATTATTAAAACATCCTTCTTAATTTATTTTATAATAATTATACCACTTTTTCTATGTTATGTCAAGTCAGTTGAAAAATCCTTTTAAAAAAAGAGCTTATAAAAGCTCTTTTTAATTTTTTTTTACTTTATTAAAATGGTGTATTATCTGGTGAAAAGCCTTTGTCATCTAAATAATAAAATTCTGTATTTTCATAGTCAAATAAATACATATTACCTAAAAAGAATCCCTTTTTCCCCTCATTATGTTCTACGCCATATTCATCAGTATAAATGTCATTAAAACACCAAACAATTTCTCCTTCTTGTATTTTATGCTCTGGATTTGCTATTATATTAATATTATCACCTTTTTTTCCTTTAACTATTCCTATTTCTTTTTTTTGATCTCTTGCTGCTTTTACAAAAGCATTGAAAAAAGTCATATCTCCAAGAGGCTCTATTACAGTTGGCTTAGTTATTCTTTGTCCTTGAAATATATCCTTAAATCCAGAAGTTATTTGACCTGTATACTTATCAACACTTCCATAAACATCATTTATACCACATATATAATATTTATTTCCTTTTTGATCAACAAGATAGTCAATAAGTGGATCTGTAGCAATCTCTCGACAAAAGAATACAGAACCCTCTAGTTGATATTGCCTATCCTCATATTCTTTCAAATCTTTTTCAGGTATAGTATTACCAGGGGTATACTTATTAGGTAACTCCATATCAGCCCACAACTCGTCAACATTAGAATATCCATATGCTTCTACTACATTATTAAGTATTTTATATGTTGTTTTTATATCAAGTTCATTTAGAGCTTTTTTTTCATATATATCTGTAGCTATTTTAGTTGCTAAGTTAGTAAAGTTAAAATCTGAAATTTTATTATTATTACTATTTATAACTTTTTTTAACGTATCCCCTATAACTGGATCTTCAAACCAAGTTGCAATTTTACTTTCTTTTTCAAATTTCCAGTTTATTTCTAATAATTGTTCTTGTTCTTTTTCAGTAGCCGTGTTCCATTTTTTTACTGCCTCATTTGCCTTTGATATTGGATTATTTTTTAAAAATGTAACTATTACAGCAGTGGCTAAAACAATAATAACAATTATCGTTATTACTAAAACTATTAAAGATATTCCTCTTTTGTTTTTCATATATTTTCTCCTTACATATGTTATACAAACTAGTTGCATAAGTTTCACTTTATATAGTTTAATATATATATGAAAATTATGCAACTATTTTTTTGTTAAAAAAGAAAAAACACGTAAATACGTGTTTTAAAAATGTTATTTTTCTTCTACTGGATAAACGCTAACTTTTTTATCGCTTTTACCCTTTCTTTCAAATTTTACAATACCATGAACTAAAGAAAATAAAGTATCATCTTTTCCAATACCTACATTAGTGCCTGGATGTATTTTTGTTCCTCTTTGTCTATATAATATATTTCCTGCTAAAACAAACTGACCATCAGCTCTTTTAGCTCCTAATCTTTTTGATTCACTGTCTCTACCATTTCTAGTAGAACCCATACCTTTTTTATGTGCCACTTAAATTCACTCCTTTTTAATCAATTTTATTTAGAAAACTTTATCTTAAGCTTCTTCTATTTTTTCTGTTTCAACTTTTTTAGCTTTTGTTGCTGTAGATATTTTTTCAATTTGTATTTTTGTATATGGCTGTCTATGTCCTCTTGTTTTTCTTTCATTTTTTTTAGCTTTGTATTTATATACAATAACTTTTTTTTCTTTTCCGTGTCCAATTATAGTAGCACTTATTTTAGCACCTTTAATAGTATCTTCACCAATAGTAACTTTTTTACCATCAGATATGAATAATACTTGATCAAAAGTAATTGTTTTTCCTTCTTGTGCTTCTTCAATTCTGTCTACAAAAACAATGTCTCCTTCTTGTACTTTATACTGTTTTCCACTAATTTCAACTATTGCGTACATCTTTTTTCCTCCTTAAATTCTAACTTTTTCTCGCCATTAAGGTAGTAATAATACATTTTAAAACCTGTTTTGTGCGGAATACATTTCTTATTTTAGCACTTTTACTACTATTTGTCAAGAAACTCTAACAATTTTTGCTCACAATCTGCAAATATGTGTTCTAGTTCATTTAATTCTGGTTTAGAAAATCTATCCAAAACAAAATCTAATATTTCTTGATTTTCGTGTTTTAGTCCTCCAAGTCCTATTCTTAGTCTTGGAATTTCAGTAGTCGATAGCATTTGTATAATATTTTTCATACCATTATGTGTACCACCACTCCCATTTTCTCTTATTCTAACTTTTCCAAATTCTATATCAACATCGTCAAAAACTATAAGTATATCTTTATTTTCAACTTTGTACCATTTTTTTAGTTTTTGTACTGCATTACCACTTAGATTCATATATGTAAGAGGTTTTGCAAATACAACTTTTTCTCCATTTATATCAATTTCACATATTAGACTATCATGTTTTTTTCTATCTATTACAAAACCATACTTGCCTTCCATATATTCCAAAAATAGCCATCCAGTATTATGTCTTGTTTTTTCGTATTTTTCGCCTGGGTTTCCAAGTCCAACTACTATTTTCATTTTTTTACCTTCTTCCATTAATAGTGTATATTTATTTTATCAGCTTTTTATATTACTACTTTGCTAAAAAAGCTTGAATTTTTCTTTTAATTATAGTATCATTATATATGAAAATTGGTAATATGTCAAACGAAAAACGTTTGTTATTTACTTGAAAGCGGTGATATTTTTTGATAGAAAATTTATTTAATAAATTACATATAAAGACTAAGCCAGATAAAATACTTACTTATATACTATATACCACACTTGCAATAGTTTGCTTTTTTGCAGTTAGTAAAATACTTATATTTATACTTGGAGATTCAAGGCTTACTAAAGCAGTTTCACCATATATAATTTCATTGCTATTTTTAATACCTTATTTGGCTTATTCGTTTTTTGTGAATTCAGGAATTCCAAAAAATGATATGGATAGATTAAAAATGTATATTTTTTCATATACAGGCTTAATAATTATACTTTATTATTTGATTTGTAATTGGACAAGTACTGCTGCGTGGTTATTAATAGAAAAAATACCAAATTATACTGCTGTAATAAAAATGTATCCTCAGTTATTTGCACCAGCTATAAAATCTATTGGAATATTATTTCCTTTTATACTTACATTCCAAGTAGCTGATTATTTTCTATTTATATTAAGAGATGATGATTATTCTAAAGCAATTGCTGGTTATACAGGACTATCTCTTGTAAAATCTACTAAAGATAAAGGTCCTTTTTCTTGTGAAACTGTAATTTGTACAGAAAAAGGAACATCTCTTCCTGTTATTGTTCCAGAGAGTAAGCGTTACGAAGCCACTCTTGTTCAAGGTGCTACTGGTACTGGTAAAACTGCAACTGTTCTTTTACCAATGAGTGCTCTAGATTTGGAGAGAAAATTTTTCTTTAGAGAATTTTCTAAAAAAATCGGATATTCAATGCTAAAAAAAGGAATCGCATATATGACTGGTCCTTTTAATAATGAATATGTAAATAAAACTTTCACTCTAAACTATTTAAAACCTAGACGTGGAATGGAAGAGCAATTTTTAAATTGCGTTAAGCCTATGGTTCAATATATTGATAATTCTAGTGGTAAAATAACATATAGAGATATTGGTATAACAGTAATTGAAAATGATGGTGACTTTATTTCTAAGTTTATTGGTGTTGCTAATAATTTTGGTATTGATATTTTATCTATTGATCCTGCCGCACCAGAGACTACCCTTAGTATAAATCCATTTGCAATTCCAGATCCAGCAAAAGTTGCTTCAATTGTTGCCGATGTTTTAAATGCAATGTATGAGAGCACAGGTGGTGGAAAAGCTGGCGATCCATTCTTTACTCAAGTAACAATAGATGCGTTCCAAAACTTATCTATACTTCTTAAAGAAATGTTTCCATTGTTGCATAATGGTGAGATTGCTAGTTTAGAAGATATGTTAGAACTACTTTACAATTTTGATGCTGTTGAAGAAATGACAGAAGAAATGAAGAAAGTTCCAGAATTAGAACAAAAATATAAACTATTAATTAGATACTTTGAGAAAAATTTCTATAAACCTTCTTTAAATATTAACGGATATGAAATCCCTGGTACTCGTGGTAGTGGTAGAAAAGATACTGAAAAATTTTTATATGGTGCTATTACTCAACTTAATAACCTAGTTAGACACCCAGGTCTAAAAGCTGCTCTTTGTGGTAAAACTAACATAATCGATTTTGATAAAGCTCTTGATAATGGAAATATTATTACTGCTTGTTCTAGAAAAGGTGAACTTGGTATTATTCAATCTAAAGCATTTGGTATGTTTTTCATATTGCAATTCCAAGATGCAGTACTTAGAAGAAAAGGTAATGAAAATTCTAGAACTCCTCATTTTCTATATATTGATGAATTTCCAGAATATATAACAAAAGATATGGAAGTTTTATTTACACTATTTAGAAAGTATAGATGTGGTGTTACAATAGCAATACAAAACTTATCTCAACTTGAAAAAAGTGGAAAAGATTATTATAGACAAGTTGTACTTGCAAATACAAAAACACAAATTGTATTTGGTGATACCGTACCAGAAGATAGTGAATACTGGGAAAAAGCTTTTGGAAAAGAGAAAAAGCCAGATGAAACTAATACTTTTGATTTAACTGATGGTCAAATGACTAAAAAAACAACTATTAAGATGGAGAAAAAATTAAGAGCAGAATGGTTTAAAGTAGCTGAACAAGGATTTGGAGCTGTCTTTTTCAAAACGAAAAATTCCTATGGTAAAACTATATTTGGTCAAGGTAAAACATCTTTCTTAGATGGTAAATATATGGAAAAATCTGATTTGTTAATGTTTAACTTTGAAAAATATATGATGAGCAAACCAGATGAACCTACAATAACAATTAATGATAGTGACAAAGATAGTGACTCTGATAAACTATTTGGCGTAAATACTTCTAGCAGATTAAATGAAGAATTAAATAACATTTCTTCAAAAAAAGAACCACCTGTGGCAAATGACGAAACATTTGTAAACACAGTACCAACTAATACAATGCCAGATACAAATATAGATGACTTTGAAATTATATTCGATGATGAGCCAAACTTAGAAGATGCAAATGTAGATGGCGGTGCAATTACAGAAACATATGAAACCTCAGCAATTAAAAGAAATAAAAAATAAATATTAAATTATTATTACAATTTATTTTATACGGATAATCAGTACCAAAAAGACATATAGATCTAATCTATATGTCTTTTTTTGTTCTATAATAAATGTTGAGGTGTAAAGTTAAATAACTTTGCACTTCAGCATCATTAAATTATTAGGAATTCAAGAGAAATTAGTAAAAAATATTCAAAAAGATGAAAATTATATCAATCATTACATCATCTCCTTCACTTTGATTTACGTATAAAAATAGAGTATACCTATATGATACACTCTATTCATTTTTGGTTTTATCATCAATTTTATTACTTATTACTTTTAAAGTTTCTAAATATTCTTTTTCTACAGGACTTATTGTTTTAACTTTTCCCTTATTTTTTGCTACTTTCCACAGCATTGTTTATATTTTTTTCCCGAACCACATGGGCAAGGTTCATTTCTTCCAACTTTTTTTGCGACCTTAATAGGTTCTTTTTTACCTTCATTGGACCCAGATTCGTTTGTAGTGACATTTCTTATTGTAGTTGTTACATTACCTGTATTTTGTTCATCTTTCTTTCTAACTGCAAATACGGCTTTAGTAGCATCTGCTTGAATTGAAGAGATTAGTTCTTCAAACATTTCAAAGCTCTCTATTTTATATGCTTCAATTGGATTAGTTTGACCATATGCTCTAAGTCCTATTCCATCTTTTAGTTGAGATATTGCATCTATATGATCCATCCATTTTTCATTTACTATATTTAATATTAAATGTCTTTCGATCATATTTAAAACATCTTCTTTTTTAAGATTTCTAAACTCTTCATGCCTCTTGTTATACACATTTTCAACTTTTTTTATTAATATTTCTTCAATTTCTTCACTATCAACTACTTCAATTTCTTCTTTTCTTAGCATTTCTTCTTGTGAAAATAGATTTAAAAGTAAAGCATTTATAGTTGTAAAATCTACATCTTCAATTATTTCAGCTTTTGAAAAATACTCATCTACAATTTTTCGTATGCATGCATTTGAAAGATTAAATACAATCTTAGAAATATCTTGTGTATTTAAAACTTCTCTTCTTTGACCATATATTAATTCTCTTTGCTTATTTATAACATCATCATATTCTAAAACTGATTTTCTTATTGAAAAATTTCGTCCTTCTACTTTACTTTGTGCACTTGAAATTGCATTACTAAGCATACCTTGTTCTATTGGAACATCTTCTGGTAAACCTAATCTTGCAACCATACTTGCCATTCTATCTGTTCCAAATAGTTTCATCAAGTCATCATCTAGTGCAATATAAAATCTTGTAGAGCCAGGGTCTCCTTGACGCCCAGCACGTCCTTTTAACTGATTATCTATTCTTCTTGATTCATGACGTTCACTACCAATTATTCTCAGCCCACCAGCTTCAACAACTTTTTTTCTATCTTCTTCTAATACACTTTTAAATTTCTTTTCTATTTCTACAATATCTTGTTTTGCTTTTTTTACTTCTTCATTATTATAGTTTATTGGAGTAATAGCCATTTCAATAACTTCAGGTGTATATCCTTTTTTTGATAATTCTTCTTTTATAATATACTCTAAGTTTCCACCTAGCATAATATCCGTTCCACGTCCTGCCATATTAGTTGCTATTGTTATAGCTTTATACTTTCCTGCTTGTGCAATTATTTCAGCTTCTTTTTCATGGAATTTAGCATTAAGCACCTTATGTGGTATATTCTCTTTTTTTAATAAAGCACTTATTATTTCTGATTTATCAATTGATACTGTACCTACTAAAACTGGTTGACCTTTTGCATAACACTCTTTTACATCTTCAACTATTGCGATATATTTTGCTTTTTGAGTTTGATATACAACATCATTGAAATCTGTTCTTTGAACATCTTTATTTGTTGGTATTTCCACAACATCAAGTTTATATATTCCTTTAAATTCATCTTCTTCTGTTTTGGCAGTACCTGTCATACCCGCAAGTTTAGAATATAGTCTAAAATAGTTTTGAAAAGTAATTGTAGCAAGTGTCTGACTCTCAGATGCAATTTTTACATTTTCCTTTGCTTCTATTGCTTGATGAAGTCCATCACTATATCTTCTGCCTTGCATAACACGTCCTGTAAACTCGTCAACAATTAAAACTTCTCCATCTTTTACTATATAATCTTTATCTTTTGCCATTAGCCCATATGCTCTTAAAGCTTGATTAATATGGTGTGACATTGCTAAATTGTCTACATCTGAGAGTGAAGTTATTTCGAATTTTTCTTCTACTTTTTTTGTTCCATTCTCAGTAAGTGCAACAGTATGAGCTTTTAGATCTACTATATAATCAAAATTTTCATCTGTCTCATCTACTTCTTTATCATTAGCCTCAACTATAACCTTTGCTTTTAAAGTTTTTGCTATCTTATTTGCTTTTTCATATAAATCAGTTTGCTTATCAATCATACCTGATATAATAAGAGGAGTACGCGCCTCATCAATTAAAATAGAGTCTATTTCATCTACTATAGCATAATTTAGATCTCTTTGAGTCATAGAGTCTTTGCTCATAGCCATATTATCTCTTAAATAGTCAAAACCAAATTCATTGTTTGTACCGTAT
Source organism: Clostridia bacterium (assembly GCA_036660635.1). Classification (GTDB taxonomy): domain Bacteria; phylum Bacillota; class Clostridia; order TANB77; family CAG-465; genus CAG-465. The sequence continues at coordinate 29,492 of JAVXAF010000001.1, forward strand.
GTTATATCGGCAGCATATGCTTCTTTTTTTTGCTCAGGAGACATTCCTGATATTACAAGACCTACACTAAGTCCTAAAAATCTGTATAGCTTACCCATCCAAATACTATCTCTTTTAGCAAGATAATCATTTACTGTTACAACATGTACGCCTTTTCCTGATAGTGCATTTAGATATACAGGCAAAGTTGCAACTAGAGTTTTTCCTTCACCTGTTTTCATTTCAGCTATTCTACCTTGATGAAGAATAATTCCTCCAATCAATTGAACTCTAAAATGCTTCATAGATAGTACTCTACTACTTGCTTCAGCTACAACTGCATATGCTTCTGGCAAAATATCATCTAGAGTTTCTCCTGCTTCTAATCTTTTTTTAAATTCATTTGTTTTATTTTTTAATTCCTCATCACTAAGGCATTTTATTTTTTCTTCAATTTGTTCTATTTTATCCACTACAGGTATAATTCTTTTTATTTCTCTTTTGCTATATGATCCAAATATTTTTTCTATAACACTCATAACCTTACCTCATTTCAATTTTTTTGTTATTAACTTGTGGTATTATATCACATATATCTAGAAAATAAAATAGTATAGTTGATTATTCGCAGTAAAAACGCATAAAATACATCTTTAAAATACTATTTGTTTTATTTTTAATATTAATCTTAAATAAAGATTAATATTTACTAAACTATATTATATTTTCAGGCAAACTATTTTCATAATTTTATATTTATTGAATATACTCTACTAGATATAAGGTTAGGTGGATTATATGTTTGTTGTTAACTTTAAGTTAAATGTCAAAAAAATATTAATTGTTTGTGTACTTATTGCCTTGCTTGCAGCGGCAATTATTGAAAGTGGATCAATTAAAACAAGTAGTGTAAATACGAAAAATTCCGATAACTATGACTATGTTATGAATGATGAAAATTTTACAAAAGTATTAAAAGATATTCATGAAAATATTGATATGAACTTAGGTAAAACAATCAAAATATCCGGTTTTATCTTTAAAATGCCAGATTTTAAAGATAGTTATTTTGTTTGTGGTAGAAATACCATTGTAAATAATGAAGATACTGTGGCGGGCTTTTTGTGTCAAAGTACTGAGTTAAATAAATTTAAAGAAAATGAATGGATAGAGCTTTCAGGTGTAATTATTAAAGGTGAATATAATGGTAATATGCCAATCATAAAAGTTGGAAATATAAAAAAAATAAATACACCCTCAAATACTTTTATTAAAAATATAAATGAATAGTTTTTTAAATCATACATTTTATATTATGCATAAGCAATTTAATTTACATAACAGGTTGACATCTATTTTGTTTCGTGCTATAATATTTTCAAAGCATTATATAAGCTTTGAAAAATTTTAAGGCTATGTAAAAATTTTATTAAAGCTTTAATGCAAAAAAATAAAGGAGGCATTGTATTTTTAGGATTTTTACCTACTAAGCAAAGTCTAAAAATATCCTTATTCCGTAACATAAGGATACACATTTAGTTGGTTAAACGCTTGTGACAAAGTAAGTTTATCAAAAAGAAGCAGTATGAAAATATTCATACTGCTTCTTTTTATACATATCAATTAATTTGTTTCAATTATTTATAAATTAACATATATGAATGATTTTAAAGTAATATTTTACATAATATATTGACTTTTATCAATTATTATTGTATAATATGCACATAGGATTTATTAAAACCCAAAATAATTTTTTGGCTATGCCTTAAATTTTTTGAGTTTCTTAAACCTAAATAAAATGGAGGTAATATTTTAACATGTTTCGGCACTATTTTACTATATATTATATATTAAAATAGTTTATAAAATTCTTATCCCATAAAGCAGTATGAATCTATTCATACTGCTTTTTGGCATCTTTTTTAAGGAATTTGTATAAATGATCCCATATATACATTGATAAGTGGTACCATTACAGTAATCATAAAGAATATAAGTGCAATACCAACAAAAATATATGTTATATCTGGAAGCCACTTAACAAATTTAGCAATAGACTCATCTATTTCCATTACAATATATTCATTTACTTTTTCCATCATCTCGGCAAGATCTGTTTTCATTCCTATATCAATCATTTCTGTAACCATTGGTTTAAATAGCTTTTTTTCTTCAAATGGTATCATCCAAGATCCACCTGATAAAGCGTTAACTTTACCTGCTTCAATTACAGATAAGAAATAGTAATTTTTAGTTACATTTTTTGAAATATCTAAACTTTCTTGTATTCTCATACCATTTTTTAAATTAAGCAACATAGCTTGAAAAAATTTACTAATTGTTATATTAATATTTAATGGTCCTATAACCGGTATTTTCATAATAAGTCTATCAAAATTATATTTTCCTTTTGGTGTATTAATATATGCAAAAAATCCTAAAACTAATAAACCTATTGCTGCTACAACAAAATACCAATTTGCTACAAACCACTTTGCAATATTTAGACCAATCATAGTTGCAGCTGGTATTTTTTCATTAGAGTCAAACATATCATATACTGATTGTAAAAGTGGAACACCAATAATAAGCGCTGCAAACATTGCGATTATAATTCCAAAAAATTGTAACAGTCTTGGAATTACTGCAGATGTAATTTTTTTTCTTAATTTTGTAGATGATTCTACATAATCTCTTGCGTAAAGTAATGCTGTATCTAGAGTTCCAGACTCTTCACCAACTTTTACGAAGTTTATATACATAGTTGGAAATACTCTGGGATAATTTTCCATTACAGCGTACATTCTCTCACCTGATTGAACACCAATTAGTATATCCTCAATTACATTTTTAAAATATTTGTTTTCAGTACCATCATGCACAGCTTCTAAGGCTTGAATATTATTAAATTTAGCTTTTTTCAATATATATATATTATTTGAAAATATTATTAAATCTTTTGCGCTTACATAATTTATAAATGTAATCCCATTTTTTGCTAAATCTTTAAATTTCAGATTTTTAAAATTAATTTTACCACTTTCTTTAACTCTTTGCTTTTTGTCTTCTTTTATTAATTTTTCATAATCTAGTCTTTTATATTTCTTTTTATTATCTTTCATTTTTTCTACAAAAATTGGTTGAGTGCCATCTTTTTTTAAACTATCAATGGCTAGTGACTTATTTAATGCCATGATTCTTCCTCTACCTAATTTTCCATCTTGATATATAACTCTATATTTGTAACTTGGCAATTAAATCGCACCTCCTTTTACTAGTCTGATAAAGATCCACCCTCGCCTATTATAATACTTTTAATTATTTGAAATCTATCCGGATCTACATTAGCTTTTACTGTAGCTATATCTATAAGTCCTTTTAAATATAAATCTGCAAATGAGTTTTCAAAGCTTAAACATCCCTTTTCTCTTTGACTATGAATAGTATCTTCTATATCTGAGACGTTAAACTTTTCTTGTCTCATTTGAGCAGCTATTGTATTATTTACTAACATAACTTCTGGAACCATTAAAAGTTCACCTTTTGTGCTAACAACTAATTTTTGTGAAACTACCATTTTTAACACTGAAGACACTGCATTTTTTATAGTTTGTTGATCTGAAGGAGAATACATACTTATTATTCTTTCTACTGTCTCACCACAAGAACGTGTATGTAATGTTCCAATAACAAGGCCACCTGACTCTGCAAGATCAATAGCAACATCCATAGTTTCTTTGTCTCTTATCTCTCCTAAAACAGCTATATCTGCGTCTTCTCTTAGTAGATTTATTAATCCATCATGGAAACTTACAACATCAGACTCAGCACCAATTTCTTTTTGTATAATTATTGATTTATCTGATACATGCTCATACTCAACTGGATCTTCCAAAGTTACTATTTTTTTATTACTTTCTCTGTTTACCTCTTGAACAAATCCATTCATAGTTGTTGATTTACCAGAGTTTACTTTACCAGTAACAAGTATAAGGCCATTTGAAATACTTTTCATTCTTTCAATTATTTGTCTAAGTCCCATACTATTTACATCAATATCTCCATTAGGTATTACCCTCATTGAAAATGTAGGTAGACCCTTAGTAAGTGATATGTTTATTCTAAATCTATGCTCAGAATATGTATATGAAAAGTCAATTTGTTTTTTTATTTTAAAGTTAGAACTTAAGGCTGGAAACCTCTTATAGAAAAAGTTTAATATTTCTTCTAGTGAGATATCTGAGAGTGCAAGTCTAGTCTGATCAAAAAACAACTTTTTTTTCACTCTAAAAACTGGAGTTTGTCCTGGTGCCAAATGAATATCTGTAGCTCCTAAACTTATTCCTTTATCAAGTATTGAATGTAATAGTTCCATATTTTTTCCCCTTATTTTAATTATATATTATTTTTATCATATTATATTGTTATTTTTCTTTTTAATTCTGGTATTGTAGTAACACCACTTAATACTTTTTTTACACCATCTACTACAAGTGGTTTGTATTCTGTATTTTTAATTGCATATTCTTTTAGCTCCAAATTAGGTTTTCCATCTGCTATCATATCTTTCATATAGTCATCTATACAAAGTATCTCAAACACGCCTATTCTCTCGTAATATCCTATATCATTGCAATATTTACATCCAACTGGTTCAAATGGATGAGAATTTTTAATGTCAAACTCAGTTCCTGTAAGCTTAGTTACTTTATCAATATACTTTAGTTCTTCTTCTGTAAAATCATGAGGTTTTTTACATTTGTCACATAATCTTCTTACAAGCCTTTGTGATATTGTAGTAACAACACTAGACGATACATCGTAGCTTGATACTCCCATTTTTCTCATTCTTGTTATTGCTTCAATTGCATCAATTGTATGTAGAGTAGATAATACTAAGTGACCAGTTTGACCTGCTTCTACAGCTGTTTTTGCTGTTTCTTCGTCTCTTATCTCACCTACTAGTATAATATCTGGATCTTGTCTTAGAACTGTTCTAAGAGCTGATGCAAATGTTATATTAGGGCCTATTTCAACTTGGTTAATACCTGGTATTCTACGTTCAACTGGATTCTCAATTGAAATAATATTTATTGATGGCTTGTCTAAGTACTCAAGCACGCTATACAAAGTTGTAGTTTTACCCTCACCTGTTGGAGCACATACTATAATCATACTGTTTCTTTTATCAAATGCTCTTTCAACAAGCTCGGAATCTTTTTCAAAACCAAGTTCAAATAAATCTCTTGCTTCTGCATTTTTTCTTAAAAGTCTTAATACAAATTTTTCTCCAAAAACATTTTTTTGAGTAGATACACGAATACTAAAATTATCATATGTATCAATACTTCCATCTTGATCATATGCAATTTCTTGATGCATATTTGATATTGATTTTAACCTTCCTGTTATGATTTCTTGTCTATTTTTAGGAAGTTCAGTTATTGGTATTAGTTCTCCATCAATTCTATATCTTATCCTTATTTTTGTATCCATTGGTTCTACATGTATATCTGATGCTCTTTTATCAATTGCGGTCATTATTATATTATCAATAAGCTTAGAAATATCTTTTTCTTCTTTATTTACAAATCCTGATTCAACAGTTTTAATACTAGAAATTTGTTTCATTATAGAAGTATATAGAGTTGCATATATTTCCATATTAAATCCTTGATTCATAAGTAAAAGTTCTATTTCTTTTACTTTACTTGCATTTTGTGGATCTGCAAATGCAACTTTTAGCGTATTTCCATCTAGAGCAAAAGGGAAAGCTTTATAGTTTATTATTATATCTCTTGGAAGATATTGAACTGGATTTATTTCAACATCATCTTGTAAAAGTGTTGAATTAATTTGTATTTTAAATGAAAGTACTTCAAGTAACTGCTCTTTATCACACATATCTAATATATCAACAATTTCACCAAACTTCAAATCTTTGTGCTCTTTTTGATATTCAAGAACTCTATCTACTTGACTTTCACTTAAAAGTCCCCTTTTTATAAACTCAATGCCAATTGGTGTTTTTCTAGATTTAACATTTTCAAACATATAACTTCCTCCTTACCTATTTTCATTTATTTTAATTATTGTTTTTTCATAAAATCCATTTATATCTTCTACTGATTTACTATATTTTTCTACTATGTTTTTTTCATATTTATTAGTTAGTATGTCAAAATGTTCTTGCTCAGAAAAAGTTGACATTGCATATATGGAAAAAGTAACAGAAGTTAAAATAACCAATAATACTCCTGAGCCTTTTAATCTATTTTTTTTACTCATTTAATTCATCTCCTAGTGCAAAGAAAAACTCACAACTTTTTTCTTCCTTATATTTTAAAAACTTGATTTTTGTTGCAAAACTCTTAGATGCACTATCTATTTTTGCTAAAGTTTCAGCATTAATTGAAGTAAGATTAGAAGGTAAAATATCAAATTTACACTCTTCTACTGACTTTACTAATACGCCACCATTTTTAAAAATAGTTTTTTTTGTACTATCATATGTATATATATCATTATTTGAAAAAGTGATTTTATCTGCTGTTGTCTCTACCCACTGACTTGACTTTGCACTACTTAATAGATTTACTTGTAGTTTATCTCTTTGCTCATTAATGTATATATTTCCCTTCTCAGTCATAATTTTATAATTCATATTAGCACTCATTGCAACTGCAAAAGTAGTAAACAAAAAGAATAACACAACATACAAAACTATTGAAACCATTGTAAGACCAGAAGCTTTTTTCATATGTTACACCTTCCCTTTTAAAGTATCTAAACTAAATTCTTTTGGTTTACCATCTACCATATACTCTACCTTAACATTTACTTTTTTTACAATATCTTCTTTTGACAAATCCTCATCACAATATTTTGAAACACTAGTGCTTACCATATAAGTTATATTATCCATTTTTTCTGATGTGGTAGACGAATCCAGTAAATCATACTTTGTTGCAAGTGACACTTCAATATTTTTTGTAGCTATCGCAATAGCATTGCTCTTAGCAATGTTTATTATAGACTTCTTTTGATAATTTAAACTCATAATATATGAAGATACTAAAAAAAGTGTAAACATTATCATAGCTACAACAAGCTCAGATAAAAATACTCCGCTCTTTTTACTTAGTTTTTTTTTATTTAGTTCTACTTTTTCTTCTTCACTCATTTTAGATTTCATAATTAAAGATCCTGCTATAGTAAATATAACAGCATATACAAGGCATACAACAAGCAAAGTAAAAGTATAACCAAATATAAAATATAGCAAAACAAATACTATACCATTAGAAAGCTCTAAAAGTATATATCTAGGACTTATTTGAGAACCACAATACTTGCATTTTCCTCCTCTTATAACAAAACTTAAAATTGGAATTAAATCGAAAAATCCAAGTCTATGTTTACAACTTGTACAATATGATCTCGTAGCCACTATGTCCTGATGTCTTGGAAGTCTATAGGTAGCAAGTGAGAAGAAACTTCCAAATAAAGTACCAATTACAAATATACAAAATACAACAAATATATTTAAAAATACTAACACTAGCTCACCTCCATGAATAATATTTACATTTTACAATATACTTAAGTATACTCTAAAATATATATATAGTGGTTAGACCATATACACAGCAGAGTATATATGGCCTTTCCATTTAATCGTATTTTAAAATTTTAATTTATTTAATTACTACACTCTAGTAGTTTATTTTGTGATTGTAAGTGAACCATCTACTACTGTATATGTGGCTACTTTTCCTTTCATTTCAGGTAATCCAATCTCTGACCATTCTACTCTTAATACTACTATACCACTTGCAATCAAGTCCGCAGGTAATGCATCTGTTTTTTTATCTGATATATAAACATGAGTCTTACCCTCTAGTAGTGACTTATAGTCTGCAGCCTCTGCTTGTTTAGATGCTAAATATAATGATAATGCAGACTTAACTTCAGCCTTATCGTTAGCTGTTACTGCATCTCCTGCTTTTGCAATTGGATTGTTTCCATTATTAAATGATAGAATAACTGCTGCTGCTAAAATGATTATAACGATTATTGTTATAACTAATACGATTAAAGAAATACCTTTTTTGTTTGCTTTCATAAAAGCTCCTCCTTATAAAAATATATTTATCAAAACAATTATCTTATTTTAATTGACAAATTGTTTTAACCTAAAGTTATTTGCCTATTTTAAGGCAATCTAAATCAGATGTCCACCAAGATGGAGATCCTTCCACTCTAAGATATTGACCATCTTGAATATACCATGTGATACCTTCATATTCTGGTAAAGTTACCTTGAGTATTTTTGAAAAATTCTTTGGTAATGCTTCATAGCATACTTTTGAATTTTCTTCTTTTTTCTTTTCTTTATTTGCTAGAGGAGTAATTTCTTCTTTGCTATTTTCCTCTTTTGTTATTTTTGTTTCTTTTTTGTTTTCATTTGTATTTTCTTTTTTAGGTGTAACACCTAGTATTATTTCATCTTTGTTGTATATTCCAAAAGTTTCAGAATATGTATTTCCTACATAATATGAAAGCTTTGCTTGAATATCTATTACATTTTTTAAGAACTCTGCTTTTGTATGTTCATCTTTACTTCCTACTTTTGTCATTATTAATAGTGTAGCAAGAATAACTAGTATAATAACAAGAATTGTTATTATTATAGAGTTTTTTTTCATATGTCTTCCCCCTTATTTATTTGTTGAAGGTGGATTTGGTGTTCCACCATTACTATTTGTTGTTTTATCAGTTGTTGAAGTAGAGCCTCCGCCGTTTGTGTTGTTATTAGTATTACCACTATTATCATTTCCAGTTTGACTAGAAGCAAACGGATCTGAGTTTCCAGCTTTATATTGATTAGTTTTTTTGAAGTTTGTTATATCTTCACTAGTTATTATATATTCATGAATAAGAGCATCAGTTGATATATCTTTTGTACTTACAAATTGGTAATCTGATTTTTTTATATTTTCATAGTCTTCTACGTTAGTTTTTGCTATATGTGCTTTTTGAGGCAACATTAACATAAAAGCTATTATTGCAACTGAAAAAAGTACTAAAACACTCATACTAAACGTTATTGCAAATGTTTTTTTCATATTTCAACTTCATCTCCTTTTTATATATTATTTGTTTATTGTTAGATTTTTAACATTAAAGGTAGCTTTTATTGTTGTTCCTTCAACATATTCCATAACAATATTATCAAGTTTAAATCTTAATTCTTTATCATTTTCTACTTCAAATACAAAACTTGAAACATCTATATAGCTTCCTGATACTTGTATTTTAAATATTGTATCTTCTATATTGTTACCACTTCCAATATTTGGAAACTCTAGACTTGGTAGCTTTGGTGCTGTCTCTTTTTGAGATGTCTCTTGAGTTGTAGTAGTTGTAGTAGTTGTAGTATCAGAAGTGGCAGCTTTAGTTTCATCTTTTTTATCTATAACAGTATTTTCTTTTCCACCTGGCTCAACAACTATTATTGATAAATTGTTTACCCTAGCGTAGTTTCCAAGTCTTATCCACATATATTCAATGCTATATTTTTCTTTTGTAGTTGCATCTTTTATTATATCTATAGTTTCATTGCTTATTGCTTCATATTTTTGTTTTTCTTTTGAGTAATTTAATTTTTCATCTTCTAAACTTTTTTTTGTAGTTTTATATGAATCTTCTGCCTTTATTAATGTTTCTTCTGCTTGGCTTACTATACTATGATTATCTATTAAAGATTTAATCGAAGAAAATTTAATTATTCCTAAATTTACATCTACAAGGCAAAAAAGTATAAATAAACCTAAAGCTACAATACTTATTATTATGAATATTATCAACTTTTTTTTATTATTTAACATTATGGCAATTCACCGCCAATCTCCACAATAGTAGTAGTTGCATTTTTAACATTATTTATTTTAACATTATTTAATACGCCATCTATTTTTAATTGTGCTACAAAATATCCAAGATCAGCATAACTTGCAGATTGTGCTACTATTTTAATATGTTTGTTATCATCTGAGCTTATAGTCTTTAGTTGAATATTTTTTGGTATTACTTTTATAATATTTTGTAAAAATGATGCCACATTATATGTTGTATATTTTTTTATTTGATTATTTTCAATTTGTGAAGCTATTTTTGATACTTCGTCATTTATTTCTTTATATTTTTTTGTATTAGAGTTTATATAATTAAAATCGTTTTCTATTTCTTTAGTTTTTAATTCTGTATCTTCTTTTTCACGATTTAAGTCTTTTTTCATTGATTCCACTTTTGAAGTATATAGTCCAGTAAATCCTAGATACGTAATTAAAATCAAAGAAATTACAATTGCAGATGATCCAAATAAATTAACTACTTTTTCAGATGTAAAATCCGTTGTAATGCTTTTATTTTTTAATCTACTCTCTTTTTCGTCTCCTCTTTGTTCTGTATTTCCACTTTTTTGTCTGCTTTCAAATAAGCTACTTAAAGTTTTTTTAATTTTTGAAGTTGAAGTAAGAAACTCAAGATTTCTATTTTCGTGTGTCAATCCCTCATAAGCTAGTGTAATAGCAGCGGTAGTTTCTAATATTTCCGCAATATTTCTAACATTACTTGTATCAGTTACAAACTTTGGCTTTAGTATTTCGCATTTTATTTCTAAATATTCTCGAAATAAAATATCAATATTTGTAAATACAACTCCAGTTCCAGTAAGTATTACTTTGGAAACGTCTTTTCTATGCTTTGTTACTTGCATAGAAACATATTTTAAAACCTCTTGTAAAATGGGTTCTGTTATTCCTTCTAGTGCTTTATCATTTATAGATTCACCCTCGGTAAATACATTCATTTGTTTACAAGCTTCGTACGCTTTTTGATAACTTCCAAGTCTTACCGTAAAATCAGCTAAAATAGATTTCATTCCAACATTATATGATCTAAACTCAGCAAGTTTGCCATCTATTACTACAGTTATAGTTAGATCGTCATCCAAATTTACAAGTATATAATTTGTTTCGTCTAAGCTAACTAAGTTTTCTAAAAGAAGAGGAGATGGGTAAATATTTGATATTTTTACGCCATTTATTGTACTATATTCCTCTATTGTAGATTTTTCAGCTATATTAATTACAGCATCTTTTTTATTTTCACTATTTTTTAAATCCGATACTCTATATACATATGAATATTTATCTGGTGATTTTGCATTTTTTTCGCACCACGCTTCAAACTCCATTTTCATTACATCAGCTGCGTAGTTTTTTGTTTGAGCCTGATCATACATTTGGGCAGTTATATATTTATCATCTTGAGAGTTAAGTACAATAGCACAGTCTTTGGAATTGGTATGTTCTATTATTTCAGAAATTAAAGCTTTTTTATTTGTACTTGCAAATCTAACGCCATATTGTTCAAGCTTTATATTAGCGTTATTATCGCTAGATACTTTAGCATATTTTACAATATTGTCATTTAGATATATTCCTAAACAATTTGCCATGTTTCTCTCCTTTTTTGTTTATTTCGTGATGATTTTTAAAAAATCAATCTATTGCCATTCTTATCTTTTGTAATTTTTTTATAATTATTTAACAATTACAGCAATATTACATACGTAGGTATTGTAAATACAATTTATCATATTTTGCTCCATTATTCAACAATTCATCACAGTGTAATTTTATTTTAATTAATATGTAATATTTTTGTAACAAAGCCTTACGTTCCTTATAACAGCTGAAACAGACAGGTTTTAACATATGATTAAAACCTGTCTGTTTTTGTCGAATTTTTCTTTAATACGTACTTATTGTTACTTTTTTACAGTTATACTAAGTTTTTCTGCTTTTGCACCAAGTTGATCTACTAATATTTGTTGTATTTGTGCAATTTGTTCTTTTTTTAATTCTTCACGTGAGCTTACAACAACATTAATATTATAATTATCTGTAGGTATTATCACTATATCTTTGATTCCTTTTGACTTAATAACATTTTCTACCATATTAATTAAATTTTTTTGTTTAATTAGTTCATTTAGCTTTACTTGATATTCGGTTATTTTTTCTTGAGATGTTTTTTCATTTTTAATTATATTTGAATAATTTTCACTTAACTCTGAGAACATATTATCTCTATCATATTTAAATACTGCTATTGAATTTTGTTCTATAGTACTATTCACACCTTTTGTACTATTTTTATCATCAGAAGTGTGTTTTTTCTGATTTTCTTTTTCCTCTTCCTCGTATATGCTGACGTCTTGGTATGTAAAACTGTCTTTTCCATTAACATACATTGTCTGTCCTAGATTTTTTTCTCTTTCAGGATTATATTTGTAATTTATATATCCTGCAACTACTGCCATTAAACTAATCGATAAAATAGCAATCTGTCCTCTTTTTATTACTGTCATTTTTTCACCTACCCTTGTTTTTCAAAAACTTGTACTTTATATATAGGAACACTTGTAATTGACGATACAGCTGAAGCAATCTTTGATCTGGTATCAACTGAGTTTGCGCCTTTGGCTACGATTATAACACCTTCTATTTTAGGCATTTCAATTGTTTCAATTATAGCTTTTTTACCGCTTCCTTCTTCATTGTATGCTACTGTTTTTTCTGTTGTTTTTTCACTATTTTTCTCTAGCTCTTTAGTATTATATATAGGAGTTTTTTTACTATCTTGGCTATATGTAATCAATGCCGAAACTTCACTTATGCCAGATATTTGAGAAAGTATATTTGATAACTTATTTTCTAAGTTAGAATTTATATTAGCTGTATTTGTATCAACATTGCCCTTACTATTACTATTTATATTCTTATCCTTGCTTGTACTATTACTAGTCTCACCTTTTTTTGTGGTATCAGTCTTGAAAATATAGTTTCCTGCTATAAGTAAAATAACGATAAGTACTAAAAGCAGCACTAAGTTTTGAGTTCTTTTTTCTTTATTTTTGGTCATATCTTTTATCACTGTTAAATAATTCATTTTTTTGCCTCCTCTGTCACGGATATTTTTGAGTATTTTATTCCATATTCTTTATTTATATAATTTATAACACTATTTACATTTATTATATTTGTATTTTTTTTGTTTATATTTTCTATATTTATATCAATGTTTTCCACATTATAGTTTTCATCAAGTGCAATATCAATATTATTTACATTTACTTTTTGTTCTTCTAACTTTGTTTTTATATCTTCTTTCATACTAAGTATCATATTTTGTTCTATTGTTTCTTTAGTTGCCTCTTTATATTTTGTGCTTTCATTTTGGTTTATATGGTTTTCTTCAATAGATATGTTTGCTATTACTTCTTTTATCCCATCTTCAATGCTATTTTCTTTAAGTAGCTTTATAACTGGCGATACAATAGTAAGGATTGTAACTATTCCAATTAAAGAATAAATGTATTTTTTTAAATTTGTTTTAGGTATTATAAGCTGTACAAAAGTTATAAATATTCCAATACAGAGCATAGAGCTTATCCATATTTTAAAAACTTCTACCATATTTCCTCCTTTATTTTACGACTGCATTTGTTAAATTTAAGATTATTCCAGTTGATATTATAAAAATAATATCAACTCCTATTAAGATTCCAAATATTGTTTTATATGTGTTTAAAAAGCCATTAATAAACTTATTAATATTATCATCTTTAATTATAGGTTCAATTACAATGCTAAGTAAAAAATATATTATTACAACACTTCCTATTTTAATTATAGGTAGTATGCTAACTAAAATTATACCAATTATTCCAATTGTCCCTCCAACATTGCTGACCACTTTGCTAGCCCCTACTACCGCTTCAAAGCTATCAGAGAAGAACTTTCCTACTACTGGTACAAAGTTAGACACAGCTGCTTGTGTTGTCTTTACAGCAAGTGAATCTACTGAACTTGTAAGAGATGTTTCAAGCGATAAAACCCCTAAAAAAATCGTCAAGCTAACTCCTATTATCCACATTGCAGCTAAGTTAAAAGCTTTTGCAGCTTTACTTAGCCTTATATTTTCTGATACTGAACATATAACGTTAATTGCAACCGATATGCTAAGAAATGGTATTACTACATAGTTAATCAAAAGTCCAATAAAACTAGCTAAAAACAATAGCATTGGTTGTATTATGCCTATGCTTGTTATTGCTCCTGTTGCAACTAACATTCCCATCATAAAAGGTGATATTACTTGCATTAATGTTGTAAGTGACAATACTACATTTTTAAATACATTTACCACCTCTACAAAACTAGTTATTGTTATAGTGGAGAGTACTAAAAAGCATGCTAAATTGGCTATTTTTGTAATATCGCTATTTTTTTCTATTTCAAAGCTTGAGATAAGAGCCATTATAACAAAAATCAAAAATATTGTTATTGCACCTCTTGCTGCTACTACCACTTCCTTAAAAAATAAAGCAATAAACTTCGAAAATATATTGCCACAGTCTAATTTGTTTTGACTAAATAATCCTTTAGAAATATCTACTATATCTATATCTTTTATTCCTTGCTTTTTTACATACTCATCTATTTTACTTATATATTCATTTATTTCATAGTCTTGTCCTACTTTTTTTGTTGTATTTTCTAAAAGTGCGTTTGAATCGTTATTTACGTCCTCATTTGCTTTAACTGTTTGCATACAAAGCAAAATAATTATTAACAAAAAAGATATGATTTTTTTCTTCATATTTTATACCAGTCCCGTCAATACATTTACAAGTGCACTAATAAGAGGAATAGAAAGACTTACTATTAAAACTTTACCAGTCATTTCTAGTTTTGTTGCTATTGCACTTTGCCCTGAGTCTATGCAGATATTTTTCCCAAATTCAACTATATAAGCTATAGCAGTTACTTTTAAAATTATATTTAAAAACTCTTTATTCATTCCGGATTTTTCAACTAGCTCATTTAACATGTCTATAATAGGTAGCATTTTTGAAAGAGCAAATATCATTATTCCAAGACAAGCAAAAATAGTAAGAATAAGTGCCATTTCTTTTTTTTGTTCATTTAAAATAATTATTAATACAACTGATATTATAGCAAATCCTACTACTTTTAATATTTCCATTTTTTTCACCTACAACTTAAATACTGTTCTAACAGTTTCAAATAAATCACTTATCTTAGTTATTACAAGCATCAGTACAATAATTAAACCTGTAAGAGTCGTCATCATAGCTTGGTCTTCCCTACCTGCTTTTGTAAGTACTTGTGATAAAACTGCAACTAAAATTCCAATTCCAGCTATTTTAAATAACAAATCAATATCCATGTTTTTCCTCCATTATATAAATACAACAACTATCATAAGACCAGTTATCATTCCAACCGTCTTATATACTTTAGAGCTTTTAAGTTTGATCTCATTTGCTTCGGCTATTTGATTTTCTATTATAGTTATAGTGTTTTCTATAATATTTATTTGCCCATCCACATCACTTCTGCCTAGGTTTTTAAGTGTAGCTGAAAATATATTTTTGTCATAATTGCTAAGGCTGTCGATACTATAAACATTATTTACAATGCTTGTTTCTATAAAATTTAATGAGTTTTCATATTTTAACATATCAATTACAATATTAGATATTTTTAAATTAAGTTCACTGCTTAATTTATGTCTGGCTGACTCATAAGCATTGGGTAAGATTGCTCTCATATACAAAATTTCATTTTTAACAAGTTTTAAAAAACTTACCATATCCCTTAAAATATATTCTCTATTTTTAAGTTTTTCTGCCTTCATATTTCCAATATATGTAGTTATAGCAATTATTCCAACTGATAGTACTATTTTATATATTAACACTAAACCGCCTCCAAACATTTATTAGTTATTCTATGAATTTTTTCAATTGTTCCGGGACCATTTTTATTTGATAATATTACAACAACGTCAAAAAGACCTTCACTAAATAATTCTTTTATACCATCTTTTTTAATTACATCTTCTAAATTTCTTCCATGCATTGTAAATATAAGTCCTACCCCACTAAGGCTTGCATATTTTATAGCTTCAAGATCATTTTTAGATCCTATCTCATCAGTTGCAATAACGTTAATTCCCATACTTCTAACTAACATTTCCATACCAATATATTTAGGACAATTCGAGATTACATCTGTTCTTACCCCAACATCTAAATTTATCCTTCCATTATTAACACAAGCAAGTTCTCCTCTTTCGTCTACTAAACCAATATTCATGCCATCGAATTCAAGTCTTTTAACACCAGAGCTTATTTGCCTTATTGTGTCTCTTAGCATAGTGGTTTTTCCACATCCCGGAGGAGATACAATAAGAGTATTTAAAACCTTTCCTTCATTTATTATATTATTAACTAAAATATCAGCACATCCAATAAGCTGTCTTGCCACTCTTATATTCATACTATTTATATTTTTAATATTTTTTACTTTCTCATCTTGTAAAATAACTTCTCCGCAAATACCAATTCTATGTCCTCCGTTTATAACAACAAATCCATTATTTATATCATTTTGTATGGCATATATAGAATTTCTAGAAACTTTTACTAAAATCTCAAGTAAATCTTTAAGTTCTATAATATACTCTAAAAAAATCTCAATATTAGCAGTAAGCACAACTGTACGTCTTCCTACTCTTAATCTAATTTCTGTTATATAGTCTGTTGTACCAATATTATTTACCTGATATGCAAGCTTTTCTGGTAAAACTTTTAAAATTTCATTTAACATATTATCACCTTTTATTTATATATACTTTATATAATATTTTACTTACAATAATTGTAGAAATATGCATAGCTATTTTAAAAATATTATCTAGTTTTAGCAAAAAATGTTTTTTGATTTTAGACACCAAAAAAGTGGCTTTTTGCAAAGCCACTTTTAAATTTACTTTTTCATATTCTTTTTTATTTTAATTAGTTTTACATTTCAAACAAATCCATTATTTCTTCTTTACTCATTTTATTAATAAAAGTTTCACCTTCTTGTATAATAGAATTTGTTAGATCCATTTTCTTTTCTTGAATTGACTGTATCTTTTCTTCTATACTATTTTGTACAATAAGTTTAAATACTTGTACATTACTCCTTTGACCTATTCTATACGCTCTATCAGTTGCTTGATTTTGTACAGATAAATTCCACCAAGGATCATAATGTATTACTATATCTGCCCCAGTCAAGTTAAGGCCTGTTCCACCTGCTTTTAATGATATTAAAAATACAGATATTTCTTTATTTTTATTGAATTCATCTACAATTGCACTTCTTGTATCTGCTTTAGTTTGCCCAGTAAGCACAGAAAAAATAATATCTCTTTTCTCAAATTCTTCAATTATAATATTTAGCATTGAAGTAAATTGTGAAAACAACAATATTTTATGACCTGATTTTATAGCCTCTTCAACAAGTTCTATACACTGATTTAATTTAGACGATTCCAAATCATAGTCATCTAAAAAAAGTGATGGATGACAACATATTTGTCTAAGTCTTGTGATAAGTGAAAGAATTTTCATTTGACTTTTCTCAAAACCATTTATTTCAATTTCTTGTTTCATTTCTTCTTTTGCTTTAGCCAAGAATACCTTATACAATTTTTCTTGTGCCTCACCCATTTTACTGTATAAAACAGTTTCTGTCTTTTCTGGAAGCTCTTTTAAAACTTCTTTTTTTATTCTTCTTAAAATAAATGGAGCAACCAACTTTTGAAGTCTTTGCATTGCACTTGAATCATTTTCTTTTATTATTAACGTTTCAAATTCATCTTTAAACTTTTTATAGCTAAATAAATATCCTGGCATTATATAATCAAATATAGACCAAAGTTCAGATAGAGAATTTTCAATTGGGGTTCCTGTAAGTGCAAATCTATTTTTTCCTTTAATTTTCTTTAAAGCTTTAGCATTTTTTGTATTGTTATTTTTTATATACTGAGCTTCGTCAGCAATAACATACTTAAATGTAATATCTTTATATTCTTCTATATCTCTTTTTAATAAATCATACGACGTAATTACAATATCACATGATTTACATTTTTTAATCAGATCAGCTCTTTGAGATGTAGTGCCCGATACTACAAGTATATCAAGTTGTGGTGCAAATCTATTTATTTCTTTTTGCCAATTTATGTATAGTGAACTTGGGCATACAACAATTGAACTTTGACCAGATTGTTTTTTTTCATCTAGTAAAAGTGCTATAACTTGAATTGTTTTTCCAAGTCCCATATCATCGGCAAGTATGCCTCCAAGACCAAATGAACTTAAAGTTTTAAGCCAGTTGTAGCCTGTTTTTTGATATCCTCTAAGTACATTTTCAAGAGACTTAGGTACATCAAAATTAGTTTCAAAAACGTTATTTATACTATCAACTAATTCATTAAACTCATCATCTTTTTTTATTTCGATTTTTTCTTTATTAATTATATTGTCAAAATATACGGCTCTATATTTTGGTACACTTATTTTACCATCTATTATATCTTTTTCACTAAGATCTAAATTATCAGCTATAGACACTAATGTATCAACAACAGGAGAGTCTAAATTTATAAAATCTCCAGATTTTAATCTATAATATTTTTTCTTTAGCTTGTACTTTTTAAATATTTCTTTTAAATCATTTTCTTCAAATCTTAGCTCGCCTAAATCCACATCTAATAAATCATTTTCTATTCTTACACCCATATTAAGCATTCTAGGATTAAGTATTTTTCTATTTCTTAATTTATCAGTAACTAAAACTTCAAAATTTTCAGTAAACTCCGTTACGCCTTCTTTTAAAAAATTGTATATATCTTCTTCATTACTTATATATATAATATTTTTAGTAAAATTAATCATAAATTTATATTTTTTAAATAAATTTTTAGCCTTTGCCTCTTTTAATTTATTTCTATTGCACTTTATAATAGCTACTTTATCAAATGGATTAAACTCAAAGTCTCCATATATAAAGTTTACTTGAGAAATAATATCAGCCTTTGAATTTGTATCTAAATATACTTTTACTCTGAGATTTTCAGCTTTGAACTTATCTAGTAGTTCATCTTTTACAGAAAGTCTTGTATATTTTCTAAGATTAGGAACAATATACTCACAAAAGCTAGTAGCATTATTGTTAGAAATTTTTAATATTTCTTCTTTTTTTGTAATAAACTCCCTAAGGACAGGAATTACTTTTTCTAAATAATCGTTACTGCATCTATGTAGTTTATCTTTATATAATATGTATGAGTAATCTTGACCATCAAATATATAATACTCTTGAATATCTCTTATAATTTTAATTCCATCCTCATCAGAATCCATCTCAATTTCTATACTTGGATTTTCATTAATAAGAGTTACAGCACCATAACTTTTTTCATAGTCATAACCAAATATTTGTATCTTTGTATTTAGCATTATATCAAAAAACTCATCTAATGCTCCATATTTTATTTTAAGATAACTTTTATATCTTTTTGGTGTAGTTAACTGAGTAGTAGAAAGTTTAGTAAACTCCATATATTCTGAAATTTTCTTTGTTATATATTTTGCAATATTTTTAGAGTCTTCCTCAAAAGCATCAATAGAATGTATAAATTCCAAATTTTTGCCATACTTTACTTTTTCGCCTTGTCTCATAGCTTGCGCAAATTTATATATATCATGTAAAATATACATCTTATCTGTACCTATTTTAAAAGATATTTCTAAATCTTTATCCATATTTGAAAGTTCAATCATTGGTTCAATCTTAACTCTTTTATCTTTTAAATTACTACTCATTTCTAAGTTTTCATAATAGGCCACTAAACCATCATTTTCGATTTTTTCATTTTTAATATCTTTATATGATTTACTTTGCATAACTTCATCATCAAATTTACCATACTTGCTATTTTTTGAATAATTAATATAATCATCTTGATTTATATACATATTAAAAGCTACAGCAATTACATGTTTACAAGGTGTAAGCTTTTTGCAAGCTCCTGGGCACTCACATTTATATGATAGAATTCCTTTTTGCTTTTTAAACTCAATTTCATATATATATGTTCCCTCGACATATGACTTTGCAATGTAGTTATCATCAGATATATAATTAAAATATGCAATTTTAACTCTCGACTGCTCAAAATATTTTTTACCTCTATTAGTTACGTCATTTCCAGCATTATTTATTAGTTTATTTATCTCTTCTGCAGTTATTAACATTTTTTTCTCCTAATCTTATTTTAAATTTGCTTTTATTACATCCCATATATCATTTGTCTCAAAACCTTTTCTCCAACCAGTTATTCCAGCAAGATTATATTTATTTACAGTTTCAACCCTTTTTTTAACAGAGTTTGAATCTTCTATCCAAAGTTTATATTTTAAATTTCCTTTTGTAGTCTCAACATAATTTTGACCTGCATCTTCATCCCATACCGGAGTTACATTATATTTGTCAATAAACTCTAGACAATTTTTCATAGTATATATATTGGTAGATAATGAGCCATCATCTATTTTTTCGCTCCATAATCTAGTATAAAATGGTATTCCCAAAATTATTTGTTTAGGATTAATACCTGAGTCTTTTATAAGAGAATCTATATTTGATTCAACCCAAGATACCTCGGCTATTGATCCTGCCTCAGATGACCAAGCACCTCTATGATCATATCCCATTAATACTATATAGTCTGTTGCCTGTCCTATATTTTTTCTATCTATGTAAGCAACAAAATACATATCAACAGAAACTTTAACTCCCTGAGTCCTTAACATAGGTGCAAGCTCTTTTATAAACTGAGTATAAATATCTCTATCTTCTGTTTTCATTGCTTCAAAGTCAATATTAATTCCTTCAAACTTATTTTCTTTTGCTATAGCCACAAGATTTTTGATAAATTGCTCTCTATTATATTCACTATTTAACATTGCTGATGTATCATCAGATGAATATGTAGTAGAATCAATGCCATTTGTTATTATAGGCCAAATTTGATATCCCATTTCTTTAGCATGAGATGCATAATCTTTACTATACTTAGAAGATATGTCACCTTTTGAATTTTTAAGCTCATACCATGTAGGTGATACCACATCTACCCCTTCAATTTTTTTTGCTCCTAAAGTATCCAAATCGCTTCCATATTGCCAAAACATTGTAATTTTCTCATCTTGTTTTAAATCTTTTTTACTATCAGATTTTTCATCCTCTTTTGCCAGTAAATTTCCATCTATATTATTTTTAGCTATATATCCAATAACGCCTGAATCTGTTTTTATTTTATACCATCTATTATGTTTAAAGCTTTGTGTATATACTGTTACTTTATTATTTTTGTTAATTGTTTGTAGTACTGGAGATTTTGTATTATAGTCTTTATATACATTCACCATATTATATAATATATTAATATCACCTGCAGAAATCTTATCAATAGATACTGTATTAGTTTCTTCATTATATGAAATTTTTATATTATATATATCTTTTAAAAGATTAATATCAACATATGGTTGTCCATTTTTCAACTTTGCTGGAGTATTAATATCTGAGTACTCAAAGTTTTTAGACATCTTATTTTCATTTATTTTAAACTTAACAACATCAGTTTTGGTAGTTACTATTACTTTAGTTGCAATTTTATCATAAAAGATTTCTTCATCTATTACCTTTGAAATTGTATCAACTCCAATATATATTCCACCATTTTCAATAAATGGATTATACTCTGTTAGTATATTATCTCCAAAAACGACAAGATTTGATGCTTCTTTCACACTTGATTTTCCATCTATTTTTATACACAAAAATATAATTAAAATAAGTATTAATAACACACCTGCATATTTTAATCTTTTTAAATTTTCTACCATATATCCACCTATACTTTCTTATACATTAATCAACTTTTATTATACACTATTTTTCATGATTTGTGAACAGCTTTGAGCAAATTTTGCATATAATTTAAGAATCTGTTTTCAACTACTTAAAAATCAATCTGTACTATAATTATAAATTATAGAAAGCATTTTAAAGGTTATATTTATTAAACCTTCAAAATGCTTTGTTTTTTACTTTATATTATAATTCATTTTCTATCAATTGAGATATAATTTTACTATACGATAATCCACTATTTACTAACATCATAGGATACATACTACTATTTGTAAATCCTGGCATTGTATTTACTTCATTAAAATATATATTTTCTCCTTGTACAAAAAAGTCTATTCTTGATAGTGAAGAAAGATTTAATATTTCAAATATTTTTTTTGAGTACTCCCTTATTTTTTCCACTTGCTCATTAGATATATTAGCCAATATATCTACATGCGATTTTCCATTATTATACTTCGCATTAAAGTCATAAAGTTCATTTGCAGAAGTTATTTCACCTGGAAGTGAAACAAAAATAGTGTCATTTTTAATATCTTGTAAAACGGCACACTCAACCTCTTTTCTATCATCTATATACTTTTCAATTAATATGCTATTATCAAAATTTAGTGAATAGCTAATTGCCTCTTTAAGTTTTGAAACTTCATTCACTTTTACAAGTCCATAGGAAGATCCTTCTTTATTTGGCTTTACTATTAATGGGAAATTCAACTTTTTTTCTACACTAGATGCAAAGTCTTTATATTCTTGTTTATTCAATTTACTAAACTTTGCTTTACTAATTTGAATATAATTGACTACTTTTATACCTGTATTTTCAACAAGTTTTTTTGTCAAAGTTTTATCAATGGCTATTGCACTTCCTAAGACTTTGCATCCAACATAATTTATTTTAGCAAGTTCAAATAATCCTTGTATAGTACCATCTTCGCCATATTTTCCATGAAGTACAGGAAAAGCAACTCTATATTTTTTTAAATGTGTTAATATATCATTGATTTTTATTTTATTTTTAACATCACTCATCCATTTATTTTCTTTTATATTTAATAAATCACCTGTATATACATACCAAATTCCATCTTTATCTATCCCAATTTTATCAACATTATATTTTTCCATATCAATATTTTGTAGTATGCTTGCTGCTGAAATACAAGACACTTCATGCTCTGAGGACATAGAACCGAAAATTATTGCAATATCTATTTTCATTTATATATCTCCTTTTTAATAAATTATATGATATCAAGAGGCGTATAATTTGCCATAAGTCTTTTAAACCCAGCATTTTCAAAGGTGATTTCTAATTTATAATCATCGCCTTCTTCTTCTATTTTATTAATTATGCCAATGCCAAATTTTTTATGCTTAACCTTCATACCAACTTTATAACTAGAAGCTTTTTCTTTGTTTTCACTTTTTATAACATTACTTTGTCCTGTTACATTTTTTAAGAAACTATCTACACTAAGTCCAAACGAAGACTTAGTTGCTATTTTTTTATCAATGCTGCCAAATTTACCACCTGTTTTTGCAATAAATCCTTCAACTTTTGTATATTCCTTGTCAAGATATGTTAAAGATGATTTTGATTTAATATTTTCTTTTGGATCTTTTTCGAAAAGTTCTACTGGAACTTCATCCACAAATCTAGATGGCATAGTATACGTAGTAGAGCCATACATAGTTCTCTTAGAAGCATTTGTTATATACAGCTCCTCTTTTGCACGAGTTATACCAACATAGCAAAGTCTTCTTTCTTCTTCAACCGATTCATCTTCATCCATTGCTCTTTTTGATGGGAAAAGTCCTTCTTCCATACCTACTAAAAATACAATGTTAAATTCTAAACCTTTAGCACTATGCATTGTCATTAAAGTTACAGCCTCATCATTTTCTTCTAATTTATCAACATCAGATACTAATGCTATACTATCTAAAAAATCGGCCAAATCATTATCAGCATTTTCTTTTTCAAACTCCATTGCAACACCAATAAATTCCAATAAATTTTCAAATCTCATTTCGTTTTCTTTTGTTTGCTCATCATTTAACATAGCCTCATATCCAGATTCTTTAAGTATTAACTTCATAAGCTCAGATACAGATATCTTATCTTTTTTCTCGATTAATTTAATTATCATTTCCCTAAAAATTAATATATTCCCTGCACTTCTTATACCTGTTAAGTTGTTGCTATCTTTCATTGCTTCAAACATTGATATGTTTTTTTTACTTGCCACATCATCTAATTTCTCTAATGCGCTATCTCCTATCCCTCTTTTAGGTTCATTAATAATTCTTTTTAACGATATATTATCATTTGTGTTTTGAATAAACTTCATATAGCTTGTTAAATCTTTTATTTCTTTTCTAGAATAAAATTTTAGTCCTCCAATTAGTCTATATGGCGTGCCTGATCTCATAAAAACTTCTTCCAATACACGTGCTTGTGCATTTGTTCTAAACAGCACAGCAAAATCAGAATATGTTTTTCTTTTACTTTTACATATTTGATCTATCTTATCTACTATGTATTCAACCTCTTCATATTCATTATTTAGCGTTGCATACTCAATTAATTTTCCATCACTTTTCCCTGTCCATAGATTCTTATCAATCTTTGATTTGTTATTTTTAATAACTTCATTTGCTGCTTTTAAAATATTCCCCGTACTTCTATAATTTTCTTCAAGTTTTACAATTTTAGCATTTGGAAATTCTTTTTCAAAATTTAATATATTAGCAATATCTGCTCCTCTAAATCCATAAATGCTTTGTGATTCATCACCTACAACGCATATTTTCCCATGTGAAGCTGAAAGTAGACTAATAAGTAAAAATTGAATTTTATTTGTATCTTGATACTCATCTACAAGTATATATTTGAATTTATTTTGGTAATATGCCAATCTATCTGGATTTTCTAAAAGCATCTTTACAGTTAGCATTATTATATCATCAAAATCTATAGCATTGTTTTTTTTCAACGTTTGTTGATACATACTATAAATTTTAGCCACCTGTTCTTTTCTAAAGTCACCCATTGAATCTATAGCATATTTGTTATACTCAATCATTGAATCTTTTGCTTTACTTATTTCATATTTTACATATGAAACAGGATATTTTTTATCATCAACTTCAAGTTTTTTCATAACTTCTTTTATAACTTTTTCTTTATCTAGTTCATCGAATATATTAAAATCTCTAGTATACCCAATAAGTTCTATATCCCTTTTTAAAATTCTAACACATACTGAGTGAAAAGTTCCAAGCCAAATATCACTTGCATTTTCTTTAACTAAGTTTTCAACTCTAGATTTCATTTCTTTTGCCGCTTTATTTGTAAAAGTAATGGATAAAATTTCCCATGGTTTTACAATATTTTTCTCAAGTAAATATGCTATTTTATATGTAAGTACTCGTGTTTTACCACTTCCTGCTCCAGCTAGAATTAAAAGAGGTCCCTCTATATATGCTGCGGCCTCTTTTTGTTTATCATTTAGCTCATCTAATAAATTGTTCATATTTTTACCCCTCTAACTCTAACATGCCACCATAATCAATAACATCTAATCCTTTAAAATCAATTATGTGCAATCCTTTTTTTTCAATATATTCTCTTATTTTATCATTTTTGTCTATCTTTTTCAAATCTCCACTAATAAAAATATTATTGCCTATTTTAGAAATTGCTCCACCTATAAATCCATTCATGTTAGAATAAGAGCCACTTTTATCTAGTAATTTAATATCCATTTTTTCAGAAATACAAAGTACATCAATACAGCTTTTTTGTAATGCTTCAGCTATTTTTTTATCACACACAATACAACTGTTTGCCTCAACAACTGCAATACTGCATTTACTATATCCTTGATTTATATTTATTTTATTCATATTATTTTCTTGTATAATCTCAAGTATTCTTTCATCTGTATATTTAAAATTATGTACTACATTTTCGCCTATGTTGCATACATTATATGCTATATCTTCTGGATATGAAAAGCCAACGCTTTTTACGCCTTTTAAAATGTTTCTACTATTTGTACTATTTATTATATTTTCATATTCTATAGGATCAATAATCAACTTATTTTTTATTTTCGTACAAAATATATCAACATGTGATGCTATTTCAAAATATAATTTTTCTCTAGCCTTAATCTCTACTATTTTATAGCCTAAATTTTCCAACGTTTGTTTTTCAATTTTTCTCATCTTCTCGTCAATAATTAGATACTTCAACTAATACCTCAATTCTAATCATATATTTAGTTCATATGTATTCTCTTTAATTTATAACTAGATTTATTATACTATATATATGTAGTATTTTTCAAGTAAATCCTTATAATTCATGCTATCTCCAAATAACTGATTCAAAAAATCTTTCTTGAAATTCAGTTAATGCTTTTTTCTCTTTATTTTGAATATAGCTTGTCTTCTATACTTTGCTACCAATACTATATCGTACTTGTAATTATATCTTGTATGTTAAACTATTTACATCAAGTTGTACCTTAATTACTTCCATTATAATTTTTAGCTATTGTCGAATTTCGATTTTATTTTATAATAAAGAATATTCTTTGTATAGCTGTAAGCTTTTTTAAAATTTATTGTACTGATATATTTATACCTTTAGCTATTATTTTGGCAACTATTGAAACAACTTCATCTATTTCTTTTGGTGTAACTATATAGTTTTGTGTATCAAGTATATTTGCAATAGTTTCATATCTATTTGATTCTTCTTCTTGAGTTAATTCTACTTTTTTATCTTTTAAAATTTTATTTATAGCTTCATTTGTAATTGTTGCCATATCCACAACAGTTGGAACTCCAATTGCTATTACAGGTATTCCTAAAGTTTCTTTATTTATCCCTTCTCTTTTATTTCTAACACCAGCGCCAGGGGTTATTCCTGTATTACTAAGTTGTACAGTGTTTCCTATTCTACTGATACTTTGAGAAGCAAGAGCGTCTATTACTATGACCATACTAGCATTAATTTTTTTGACAATAGAAAATACTATTTCTGAGGTTTCTATTCCAGTAGTACCAAGTACACCTGGTGAAATAGCACTGATTTCTCTTGTATCTGGAGTAGCCAACTCTTTTGCAAAATTTAATATATGTCTTGTTATTTCTATATTTTGTGCAACTTTAGGTCCAAGCGAATCTGGTGTAACTTGTTCATTTCCAAGACCTACTACAAGTATTGACTTTTCCTTTTCGTCTCCAATTAACTCTTTTAAGACTTTTGATAGAGCACTACTTATTTTTTCTTCTTCTTCTACTTCTAAACAATCAATATCATCTATTTGTATGGTAATATATTTTCCAATTTGTTTAGATACAGCTTTTTGTCCATTCTCATTTAAAACCTCAACAATAGTTGTAGATATTTTTTCATCAGAAAATGTACTTATCTTTACGCCATCAATTTCTGTCAAGTTGTGATATTTCTTATACGTATCTACTCTTTCGTCCGCCATGTCGGTTCTAAAATTTAGTTCTTTTATTTTTTGACTCATATTAATACCTCATAATTTCTATATCTATATTATTAACCATATTTTTGATTTTAATCAAAATTAAATTATGAGATATTAATATTTTTTCTACATTGTTGCTATTATTTTTTTTAGTCCCACTTCAAAATCCATTTCACCATTTTTTGTTTTTTCATCATATAAATCAAATTCATAAATTATATTTTTTAGTTTTTCTAAAGTATATTTATTAGCCGAAATATTTAGGTTTTTAAATACAAATGGATGTATTTTAAGTTCTTGAGCAATATTTGGAACATTTTTTGAATTTAAGTATTTTATCATATAAATTTGCTTTACTTGCTTGTATAGCATTATATATATTTTTATTATAGATTCTTTTTGTTCTAAAAGTTCATCTAGCATCAAAATAGCGCTTTCTTTTTGTTTATTTACTATTTTACTAAGTAGATCAAATATTTTTGCATTTAAAGTTTTAGAGCATACTTTGTCTATTATTTCTTTTGTTACTTTTTTTTCGCCATCTTCTCCATCTAAATATATTACTAATTTTTGTAGTTCGTTTATATTATTAGATTTATCATTACCACAAACATTTTGAAAATACTCAGCGTCCTCACTTGTTATATCTACTTTATACCTTCTTAGCATATTAATGATATATGATGCCATTTGTTTATCATCTAAATGTTTGAATTCTCTACACTCAGCTATTTTTGATATTGTTTTATACTCACTAGTTCTTTTATCTATATTATCTTCTAATATTATAACCTTAATATCCTGATCTAAATTAGATATATATGATATGTTGAACTTTAATTTTGTGTCTTTTATTATCACAAGTTTTTCTGATCCAAAAAATGTGACACCTTGAGTAATACTTTCTAGCTCATCAATACTTTCTTTACTTACATAAAAAAGATTTACGCCTATTTCAAGATTTGAAAATTCTTTTTTGATTTTTTCAACTTGCATATTGATATCATATTTTTCTTCACCATAAAATAAATAAATATTTGACATTTTAGTGCCTTCTTTCAAAATTAAATACTATTTTGTTTTTTAAACTCTTTAATACTGTTTATTGCAATATCAGCTAGTAATGTATATTTTTCTTTTTTATCTTTAATTCTTTTTTCTAATGGTTTTAATATACCAAAATTTGCATTCATAGGTTGATAATTTTTATTAATTGTCGATACATACTTTGACAGACTTCCAAGCATAGTTTCTTCTGGAAACGTAAGAATTTTATCATTTAGTCTTGCAATGATATTATACGCTACAATTAATCCTGAAGCTGCAGACTCAACATATCCTTCTACTCCCGAGACTTGTCCTGCAAAATATATATTACCATTTTGCTTTAAAGAAAAATCACTATTTAGCAATTTACCTCCATTAATATATGTGTTTTTATGCATTACACCATATCGTACAAAATTTGCTTCTTTAAGACCTGGTATCATACTAAATACTCTTTTTTGTTCTTTAAAGTTAAGGCTGGTTTGAAATCCAACTAAATTATATAATGTTTTTTCTTTGTTTTCTGCTCTTAATTGAACTACTGCATACATTTTTTCACCCGTTTTAGGATTATCCAAACCAACTGGTTTTAAAGGCCCAAAAGTAAGCGTTTTTTCTCCTCTTTTAGCCATTTGTTCAATTGGCATACATCCTTCAAAAAGTACTAATTTATCGAATTCATGTCTAGTAGCCTCTTTAGCATTAATTAACTCGTTATAAAAATCAAAATATTCTTTTTTATTCATCGGTAAATTTATATAATCACCTTTTTTTTCTGTCGAATATCTATCCATTACATAGGCAATACTCATATCAATACTCTCAGCTTCAACAATTGGTGCTGCAGCATCGTAAAAATACATCCCTTCATCTCCAACCAATTTTTGTATGTTTTGAAAAAGTTTTTCTGATGTAAGCGGTCCTGTTGCAATTACCGTGATCCCTTCTAACTCATTTATATCTATTATTTCTTTATTTATAACATGTATGTTTTTTTCTTGCATTATAGTTTTTGTTATATAATTTGAAAACTCATCTCTATCTACTGCTAAAGCTTGACCGGCAGGAACCTTTGACATATATGCAGATTCAACAAATAAGCTGCCAAGTAATCTCATTTCCTCTTTTAAAAGTCCACATGCATTAGTAAGCGACTCAGACTTTAAAGAATTGCTACACACAAGTTCTGCCATATTATCACTAGTATGAGCAGGAGACTTTTTAATAGGTTTCATATCATATAGATTTACTTCCACTCCATTTTTTGCAAGTATAAAAGCGCATTCTGTCCCCGCAAGGCCTGCACCTATTATATTAATTTTTTCTGTTTTTTTTATACTAATCACTCCATTACAAAAATATACAAAATTAGTGTATATTCTTGCAAAAGCTTTACAAGAATATACATTTTTCTTACCTATATTATATTATAATATATTTGTATTTACAATACATTATCCCAAATTCCTTTATTTTAAAATATAATATATTTAACTTAAATAAAAAGCAAGAAATTAAATTCTTGCTTTTTATTTTAATAGGCATCTAACTTGCAATTTAGCCTTGCTCGCCTGTTTCTTTATTATCATTTTTTTCTTCTTGCTTTGGCTTATTCCATGAAATATAATCACATTTACTATCTTCTTTGTTAGTATTGTTTTCACATACGTAAAATATTTTCTTAGCTTTAGTTTTTCTTATTACTACTTTCCCACCACATTTTGGGCAAGGAATATCAATTGCTTGAACTATTGCTTTAGTATTTTTACACTCAGGGTATCCTGGACATGCCAAGAACTTTCCAAATCTTCCTTGCTTTATAACCATGTTTTTTCCACACAATTCACATTTTTGATCTGTAACTTCTTCTGGAATTTTGACCCTTTCAATTTTATCTTCAACTTCATTAAATTTTTGTATAAAAGGATCATAAAAGTCATGTAACATAGCAATATAATTTTCTTTATTTTCTGCTACTTTATCCAATTTACTCTCCATATTTGCTGTAAACTTAACATCAACAATATTTTGAAAATTATCTTCCATTAAAGTATTTACAATATCTCCTAAATCTGTTGGAAGTATATATTTTTTTTCTTTTTCAATATATACTCTGTCTTCTAATGTTGATATTGTGGGAGCATATGTACTAGGTCTACCTATTCCTTTTTCTTCCATAACTTTAACTAAACTTGCCTCTGTATATCTAGCAGGCGGTTCTGTAAATTTTTGCTCTTTGATTAATTTCACTTGTTTTAATATATCTCCTACTTTTATATCAGGTAACATTGAGTTTTGATCATCATCTTCTGTTTTATTTTTTTCATCTTTTCCTTCGATATATAGTTTCATAAAACCGTCAAACTTCATAATACTTCCATTAATATTAAATACATATTCTTCAACTTCTACTCTTATTTTTGTAGTATCATAAATAGCTATAGCCATCTGGCTTGCTAAAAATCTATTAAGTATTAAAGTATATAATTTTTGTTCATCTTTTGAAATACTCTCTAAAATTTTATTTATATTTAAAAGATTACTTGGCCTTATAGCTTCATGGGCATCTTGAGCTGTATCTTTTGTTTTATAGAACCTATTTGAATAATATTCTTTTCCATATTTTTCTTCAATATACTCTTTTGCCATATTTCTTGCATCTTCTGAAATTCTAGTCGAGTCAGTTCTCATATATGTTATATATCCAGCCTCATACAGTCTTTGTGCAACCATCATTGTCTTTTTAACGGAAAATCCAATTTTTCTTGAAGCTTCTTGTTGAAGTGAAGATGTTGTAAAAGGTGGTGCTGGATTTTTCTTTCTCTCACTTTTTTTTACATCTGTTACAATATATTGTTTATTGTCTATTTTATCTACAATCTCTTTAACTTGCTCTTGGTTTGTAAGTTCTATTTTGTGAGATTTATCACCGTAAAACTTTGCAACCACATTACTTTTTCCACTTTTTAAAAGAGCACTAAGAATCCAATATTCTTTTGATACAAAACTTTTAATTTCACGTTCCTTATCTATAATTATTTTAAGTGTAACAGACTGTACTCTTCCAGCACTTAATCCTTTTTTTATTTTTTTCCAAAGTAGCGGGCTTAAAGTATATCCTACTAATCTATCTAGAATTCTTCTAGCTTGCTGTGCGTCAACTAAATTTTGATCAACTGTTCTAGCATTCTTAACAGCTTTTTTTATTGCAGTTTCTGTTATTTCATTAAATTCTATTCTACATTTTTGATTATCTTTTATTTTTAAAACATTTTTTATATGCCACGCAATAGCTTCTCCCTCACGATCTGGATCGGTAGCAAGATATACAATATCTTTATCTTTTGCGTTATCTTTTATTAGTTTAACTATTTTTGCTTTGCCCTTCATTGTTTTATACTCAGGTTTAAAATCATTTTGTGTATCAACCCCTAGTTTACTACTAGGTAAATCTATTATATGACCTTGCGAAGCAATTACTTCGTAATCTTTTCCTAAATATTTTTTAATTGTTTTTGCCTTCGATGGTGACTCTACTATTACTAATTTCACAAATATCAACCTTCCATTCTGATTTTGTATTATATCATATAGTTTTTGTTATAGTCAATCTTTATATATGATATTTAGCAAATTAGTAAGGCATCTTGTAGCAAGTTTAGCCTCATCTATTGTGTTTCCTGTTGCTCCTACTTCCACTAAAAGTGAATATTTATTCAAATCTTGATTATATACTGAGTTTCTTATTATCATTGATCTAAATAATCCAGGATAAATTTTATTTGCTAAATGTTGAATTTTAATAGCTAGTGCTAAATTATCCTCATAATACATATTTTTTGTAGTATCGCTCCCTACACCCATTACAAACATCAATTGTGCAACTTGTACTCCATTTATTGTTACAATAGGTCTAAAATCTAAATTAGATGATGCATCTCTGTGTACATCTATTGATATTCCAGCTCCACCTAAGCTATGTAAAGCCTCTTTTACAGTAATTCTAGACTTAGAATACGCGCTTGTATAAGTTCCATAATCATGTGGAGTTGTATTTTGAATAGGAGAAATTCCTTTATCTAAAAGATTATTATTTAACTCTTTTGCAATACATAACATATTATAGTTTGCATCTGTTGTCCTTGAAGTACCTGTATATTCAAATTTATATTTTTCACTATTTGCATAGGTCTCTGAAGTATGGGTATTATATATTAAAACCTTATCACTTTTTTTTGCAAGATTTATATTTTTAGAAAGTAATCCATTAAAATCAATTTCTCTTTTTGTTGAATAATTTAATATTTTCATATTATTTATACTTATTCTTTGAATTTTCTTTGAATTTTCTGTTATATCAATAGTTGGAGCAAATTTCAAAAATACTTCCTCTATGTTTTCTTTATTTGCTAATGCGTCTATTTTTTCATAATTTGTTTTATTATCCATCTTAGTATTTTTTGTATCTATATCTTTAAAATTTTCTTTACTTTTTTCCATCACATAATTTTTTTCGTTAAATATATTATATACAGCAACCAAATTTTTAGCTTCAAATTTTTCATCTTCTGCTTGTCTAAAATTGGTTGCAAAATTTAAAATTTTAGCATTAATTTTCACTTTTGTTAAAACAAAAATAGCTACTAAAAAAATGCAAATAATAGCTAAAAAATATGATATATTAAAATTATAACTTTCACTACTTCTTTTATGTATTTTTGTTCTTTTATTATTTTTATCCATTAAAAAAACGGTCGTAATTTTCATAAACGTTCTCCTTCGTTTAATTTTATTACGACCTAATAAAATATATTCCTAATCTAGTAGTGTATTCATCTCTTCGCTATATTTATCTAACAACCTTATTGCTTTTTCTTTAAGATCAATCACTTCTTTTTTCATATCAAGTAGTTTTTCTTTTTCCATTTCTATTAAATGCTCTATTCTATCTTTTTCTTGCATAGCTTCATTTCTTGAATTTTCTATTATTTTTTTAGCTTGATCTTCTGCTGTAATAAGCGCATTAGCAACTTTTTCTTGTCTTAATACATAATCTGTTTCATATCTTTCAAGTTTTTTCTTAACTATTGTAAGTTCATTAGCTACTCTATTTGCATCAGAACGTTCTGCTTGAAGTTTACTTTCATACTCAGCTTTCATAGCTTTTACATAGTCTTCAACTTCTTTTTTATCATAACCGAACATTTCACTTCCAAACTTCTTTTCATTCTCCATTTAAACTACCTCCATTACTGCGTTTTTTTATGACATGCCTATTATATCAAATTTTTCTCTACTTTTCAACTTTTTTTAATAAAAGTAGTTATTTTGGTTAAAAGTTAACAATATTAAAATATAATTAAAAAAATTAATATTGTTTAGCCTATAACTTTGTTTGACTTTTTATTATATTTTTAAAAAATATGCTAATACTAACTTTAGGTGATAATAATGAGTTCAAATATTTCTATGTCAAATCAAGAATATTCAGATTATGTAGATTCTAAAGCAAAAAATAGTCCGGTTTTAAAAGATATATTACTTGCTTTTTTAGTTGGAGGATTAATCTGTACTATAGGTCAACTAATAACAAATGGTTTTTTAGCAATGGGATACCAAAAAGAAATCGCGAGTACTATTACAACGATCATTTTGATATTTCTTGGCGCATTTTTAACTGCAATAAATTTATATTCCAAAATAGGTAAATTTGCAGGTGCCGGTTCTATCGTTCCAATAACTGGATTTTCAAACTCCATTGTAGCTCCAGCTATTGAATTTAAGACAGAAGGCTATATACTCGGTCTAGGTGCAAATATGTTTAAAATAGCAGGTCCAGTATTAGTATATGGTATTACCTCTTCAGTAATTGTTGGATTTGTCTATTGGATAATTAAATTATTTATTTAACGGAGGTATAAAATGAAGATAGGAAAACAAACTATACAACTTAAAAATACGCCAAAAATCCTTACTACTTCTAGTATTGTAGGTCCAAAAGAAATGCAAGGCCCCCTTAGCATATACTTTAGTATGCACACTGATGATCCATACTTTGGCGAAAAAACTTTTGAAAAGGCTGAGAGTAGTATGCTAAAAAAGTGCATTGAAAATTTAATTTCTTCAGTTCCTACAGATAACGAAAGTATTGATTACATATTTGCAGGTGATTTACTAAATCAATGCATTTCTTCTGGATATTGTATAAGAGATCTTGGAATTCCTTTTATTGGGCTTTATGGTGCATGCTCCACTTTTTGTGAATCACTAATGCTTGCTTCTTTATTTATAGACACAAATAATGCATCCAAAACTATAGCAGCAACATCCTCTCATTTTTGCAGTGCAGAAAAACAGTTTAGGATGCCTTTAGAGCATGGAAATCAAAAAAGTCCAACTGCTCAATGTACTGTGACAGGAAGTGGAGCTGCAATTGTAGTCCAAAAAGATATTGGCTTAAAAGGTCCCTATATAACATATATAACACCAGGGAAAATTATAGATCTTGGAATAAGTGATATAACAAATATGGGAGCTGCAATGATGCCTGCTGCTTTTAATACTATAATGACACATTTAAAAGATACAGGCAGAAAAGCAAATTATTATGATGCAATTGTAACAGGAGATTTAGGGGTTTTAGGATCTGAGCTTTTAGTGGAACAATTTAAAAAAGAGGGCGTTAATATTCAAGGTATACACGCAGATTGCGGAGCTTTGATTTATGATCCTAAAACACAAGACACTCATTGCGGTGGAAGTGGATGTGGATGCATGGCTAGTGTATTTAGTGGATATTTTTTCGAAATGTTAAAAACTAAAAAAATGAATAAAATTTTAATTGTTGCAACAGGTGCATTAATGAGTCCAATATCTTCTATGCAAGGTGAAACTATACCTGGTATTGCACACGCTGTTGCAATAGAAAACGAGGTATAATATGAATATGTTTGTCGAACTTTTAAAAGTATTTTTCACAGGTGGAATTATATGTATGATTGCACAAATATTAATTGATAAGACAAAAATGACTCCTGCAAGAATACTAGTACTTTTTGTAACACTAGGCGTTATATTAACAGCAATAGGTATATATGAACCATTAGTACAATTCGGAGCAGCAGGTGCTACAGTTCCAATATCTGGATTTGGATATTCACTTTCTAAAGGTGTAATAAACGAAATTGATAAAATAGGATTTTTAGGTATATTTACAGGTGGAGTTAAAGCCACCTCTGCTGGAATAGCAGCAGCTGTTGTATTTGGATACATGTCATCTTTAATAGCAAAACCTACAATAAAATAAAAAAAAGGTATAAACTTATATATTTTACACAGAATAATTTTATATGATTTAAGGAGGTTATATGGATAGTTTAAATCAAATAGAGTTGCAAAATATTAGACATATATGTTCGCATAGTACAAATTTTTGCAATAAAATAAATTATTATAAAACGTTAACAAACGATAAAAATGCAACGGAGGTTTTAGATGAAATTTGTACACAGTGTACTAATATTAAGCAAGACCTATCAAACATGATTTAGGAGGTATTAAAATGACAGAAAAAGCAGGATTAGATGATGTTTTATCTACACTTAATTCAACAATAACTTTAATTAATTATTCAATTGAGCAATCTAACAATAAAATCTTTAGAGATACTTTAATCTCATCTAGAGATGAGTTAGAAAACTCTCAGTGGCAATTATACTTAATTGCAAAAGAAAAAGGATATTATGTTCCAGCCGCGCCAGCAGGTAAAGCGGATATTGAACAAGTAAAAAAATCAATTTGTTAACAAAATAAATTCCTACAATATATTTTTATACTGTAGGAATTTATTTTATATCTTTTTTATTTTTTATTGTTCTTGTTTATACACAAAATTAACTTTATTATTTTCTGGAACAATTTGAACATATGTTATACCATCGTTTAAAACAATTTCTTCACCTTTTTGGTTTAACCATATAGTTTTAGATTTAATACTATCTTTTTTCCAAGTTATATCAATACATTTTCCATTTGTAAGATAATAACCCATTCCTGTTGCTACATTATCTAATTCTTGTCTTCCTTTATTTTCGCTATCAATTAACGCATAATTTTTCACATACATAATGACAATATTTTTAGCAAAATACTGTTCTTTTGTTTCTCTATCTATATCTTTTATACTTCTCATACTTCTTAAGAAAACTTTTTTTGTTTCATCATAATCATATGATGTATTATGGAGATTAGAATATGTAATATTTAAACTTTCAACGTTTTTTTCGCTTTCAAGATTAACCTCATTAACGCTATATTTATACTTTGGCTCACTACTGCCAATAGTCAAATATCCTTTTTTATTAGCCATATTAGTTATATTTTTTATACTTGAAAAAGCATTATGATATCCCCCACCAACTCTCCAAAAATAATCATCATATATACCATTTATATTATTTGCACCCATTGACTTTATTGTACTTTCTGCTTTAGGGCTCCAACCAAAATGTGTATAAATTGCTCCTTGCTCTAATGCATAATGTACAAAATAATGTCTTGCACTTCTTATCGGACCAATTTTTGCCGTATCTTTATTCTTAAATAAAGCCATCATTCTTGATTCTCCACCCTCAATCAAAATTTCATATATCATATATGCATCTGATAGCCCCGAATGTGGCCAAGCTGGTTTTTCATTATCTATCATGACTGCAATTGGTCTGTCTTCTCCAGAATATATTTGTAATTTTTTCTTTTCAACTGGTTTGACTTCTTCAGTTTTATTTAAATTAGGATTTTTTATTTGTTTATTATTAAAATAATAAATCGATGCAAGCGTTAAAAGTGCAATAATTAAAATAGTTAATATAGTAATAAAAATTCTTTTTTTCATGTTTACCTCATCAAATCATTATCTTTTTTCTTTACAGTTTTAGTTACTTTTTTTTCAATATTTTCTTTTTTGACAACTTCTTTTTCTTTCTTGTTCTTTTTTAATATATTTTTAGAAATTGTCTTAACCATACCATGAATTTCTTTTTGCTTTAAAATCGGATTTAATTGATATTTAATAAAATATTCAATATATAGATCTCTTGCTTCTGACTTCTTTTTCTTCTTTTTCTTCTTCTTTTTATCTATAGTATCTTCAATAAAAAACTCACCATTTTCGTATATAAGTTCTTCATTTCCATCCACAAATATAACATATTTATCCATTTTAAGATTTATTTCATCTATTTTTTTATTAAAATCTAATCTTTCATTAATTTCTATTATAATTTTATTTATTTCATCTTTACTTAATGGTTTGGCTTTATTAATATTTTTAAGCATATCTTTTAAGTTTCCATCTATATCTGACATAATGTTAAACCTCCTTATTAAAACTTTCTATACAAATTTTTACTATTTCATCTAACCTTTGATTTTCTCCATTTAAGTATAAATATCCAAGTAAAGCTTCAAATCCTGTTGCTTTTTTATAGCTTATAACATCAACATTTTTCGATACTGTTACAATATTGGTATTTCTTCCTCTTTTATATATATTTTTTTCTTGTTCTGTTAAATCTTCAAATATTTTATCTATGGTGTCTGATTGCCCTCTTGCGCTTACATATTTAATTGACTCAACATGTAGTTTTCCAGTTTTTTTATCACTTATAGACGCCAAGTATGTTCTTATATATACATTATATATTGCATCTCCTATAAAGGCTAAAGTTTGCATTGATATTTTTGATAAATCAATGTTTTTTATATATTCTTCCATTTTATCCCCTTTTTTTATAATTATATCTCATTTTCATGTGTTTTGCAATAACTAATATATATTATTTTAAAATGCAAAAACCTTATATATGATATAAATCGATATATAAGGTTAATTACTAATTTAGTGATTATAAAACTCTTCATACTTTGATAAGTTCCAATCTATGGTACCCCAAGCATTTTTAAGCATCAATTCAAGTTTATGAACTCTAATTCCCGTATCACAAAATTTAGAGCATAAACTTCGGTCAAGTATCATATTAATTTTTTCGTAATCTTTCAGGCATTTTATACATTTTTTGTTTTCCTCATCCATTAATTTTACGATATTTTCTTGCTGTTTTTCTAACTTTTTCATAAATACCACTCCCATTTAAATTATTATTTGGAATAAAATAAATGATATTATTATATCATTTTTTTTGCTAATTTCAAGTGTTTACTAAATTATATGTTGTATTACTCATATATATGTAATATAATCAAAATATATAGGAGGCTTTAAATGGAAAAAGTTTTAAATGAAAAATCAAACAAACCTTATTCATCTACCAAGGCAATTGTATCATTTGTTTTAGGTTTAATTGGCCTTATTGCTTGGTTTATACCAATATTTTCTTATGTAGCATGTATTCCTGGTCTTATCTTTGGATTACAATCAAAAAAAATTAAACATTCCTGGCAATCAACTGCTGGAATAACTTTAAATATAATTTCAATATGCTTAGCCGTAATAAATTCAATAATTGGAGTAATAATTAATTTAAATAGCATATTTTAATTAATATTTTTCAAAAAACATTGCACTCTATCATTAAAGTGCAATGTTTTTTAATCCAATATACCAGATAAATCAATATTCCCGTTTTTATTTTCATTTTTATATACATTAATATCTGAAAATAAATAATCTTGATTTACAGATACTTCTTTTAACTTACTTAACTCTAAAACCCCAAGAAATGCTGTAACAACTTCTATATTATCACATGAGTTTATATTAAACATATTATTAAATACCATTTGATCATTTGTTTTTAAATAACTTACTATTTGTTTTACTTTATCTTTAACCGTATATTTTTCATACATAGCAAGTTTTTCTATTTGTGCTGATTTTTTATTTATTTTATTTTCATTTCTTTGTAATATATTAATATATATGTCATATATCTGGGACGGAATAATTGCTTGTCCAGAATATTCACTCTTTTTATTATATTTAATCTTTTCAAATGGTTTTGAAAAACTTCCAAAGTTTTGTTTATATTTTTCATTAATTAATAAAGATATTTCCTTATATTTTTTATATGCTATAATTTTTTCTATAATATCTCTTTCGGTAAGAATCTCTTCTTCATCTTCTTTTTGTTCTATTTCAGGAAGCAATTTTCTTGCTTTTATATCTAGCAATGTTGCAGCCATTAATATAAATTCACTTGCCAAATCAATATTTTT
Source organism: Clostridia bacterium (assembly GCA_036660635.1). Lineage (GTDB taxonomy): Bacteria > Bacillota > Clostridia > TANB77 > CAG-465 > CAG-465. The sequence continues at coordinate 69,204 of JAVXAF010000001.1, forward strand.
TTCTGTAAGCACATTTATATATTTTATATATTCATCGGTTAATTCACTAATAGAAATATCAAATATATTCATCTTATTTTTTCCAATTAAATATAATAACAAATCAAGTGGCCCTTCAAAATTTTCTAATGTAAAAGTGAATTTTGACCTGTTGTTTAAAATAGTATCTTGCATCTTTTTTACCTCTAACATTTTATTGCCAACTCTAAAGCTAGCTTTATCATTTTATCAAATCCAATCTGTCTTTCTGAAATAGAAATCGCCTTATTTAATATTGGATTGTCTGAAACAGTAAATATTGCTATAGCATTCTTTTTTGCTATAGCTGCATTAGTATATAGCGATAAAGTTTCCATTTCAACTCCAATTATATCTTTTTTTGACATTTCTATAAGATCTTCTTTATCCATATAAAACAGATCTGAAGTATATATTTTACCAGCCTTAATAGCTAAATTCAATTGCTTTGAAATTTCAAACAATTTGCTTAATAAACCTTCTGATACATCAGGGCTAATAATTTTATCTTTTTTTATAATATTTAAATAATTTGAATCAGTATCCACAGTTTTTGCTACTAATATATCTCTTAGTTTAATTTCATTTGCCTCTTTACTAGCTACAGTATTAGCTAGTGATCCCGCACTTCCTATTCTTATAATATTTTCAACATTATAAAAATTAAAAAGTTCATATGAATAAATACCCATTGAAGGGACTCCCATTCCACTACCTTGTATTGATATTTTAATACCTTTGTAATATCCAGTAAAGCCAAGCATTCCTCTAACTGTGCTATAACAAGTATAATCTTCTAGAAAATTTTCTGCGATATATTTTGCCCTTAGTGGATCTCCCGGCATTAAAACAGTTTTTGCAATTTCTCCTAATTTTGCTGCATTATGAGGTGTTGGTGTATTCATATATCCTCCCTATTTACAATGTATATACCTCTTCGATATATATATTGCTTTTTCTTTAATTCATCCATATTTTTACATTTTCCATTAATTAATTTTTTAACTAAATCAGATTCATATCCGTTATTTTTTAAAATTTCTAACTTTTTTTCAATTATACACTTTTTAATACCCTTTTGCAATAGCTTTTGTTTTATTTCATATATTGAATAATTTAGTAGACGCATACATTGTCTAATATATGCGTCTACATAGTCCTCATCATCAATATATTTAATTTTCTTTAAATATTCTAATACCTCTTCTATTATCTTTTCTTCAAACCCTGATTTTAGAAGCTTTTTCCTTACTTCAAATTCTGTTTTTTTAGCTACTACTAAATATTTTACTGCTTTTTCTTTGGCTAATTCAAAACTCATAAATATATCTCCTATATACTATTATTCTTCTACTATGTCTTCATCATCCAAACCAGAAATATCGCCCATACTTTTTTCAAATGCTACACTAAAGTTATCTTTTACTTTAGTTTCTATTTCTTTCATAATAGTAGGATTATCTTTCAAATATTGCTTTGCATTTTCCCTTCCTTGTCCAATTTTTTGTCCTTCATATGCAAACCAAGCTCCACTTTTATTAATTATATCTAAATCACTGGCTATGTCTAAAACACATCCTTCATTTGATATACCTTTACCATATTCAATATCAAAAATTGCTTCTCTAAATGGTGGTGCTACTTTATTTTTAACAACTTTAACTTTTGTTTTAGTCCCTGTTACTTCACCATTAGTTTTAATTGCTTCTTGTTTTCTAACATCTAATCTTACTGATGAATAAAACTTAAGAGCCCTACCACCAGGAGTAACTTCTGGATTTCCAAACATAACTCCAACTTTTTCTCTTAATTGATTTATAAAAATAGCAACTGTTCTAGATTTACTAAGCACTCCTGCTAATTTTCTTAAAGCTTGAGACATAAGTCTAGCTTGCAAACCAATATGACTATCTCCCATTTCTCCATCTATTTCTGCTTTTGGAACTAAAGCAGCAACAGAATCAATTGTTATTATATCTACAGCTCCGCTTCTTATTAATTGCTCCGCAATTTCCAAAGCTTGCTCCCCTGTATCTGGTTGAGATACTATTAAATTGTCTATATCCACTCCTAGATTTCTAGCATATACTGGGTCTAATGCATGTTCAGCATCAATAAATGCAGCAATTCCTCCTAGTTTTTGTGCTTCTGCAATTGCATGTAGTGCAACAGTAGTTTTTCCAGATGACTCTGGTCCAAAAACTTCAATTATTCTTCCTCTTGGAAAACCTCCTATACCAAGAGCAATATCTAAACTTAATGCTCCACTTGGTATTGCATCAACACTTACATTTCCAACTTCACCTAATTTCATAACTGCACCCTTACCAAAGTTTTTTTCTATTTGTGCCATAGCTATGTCTAATGCTTTTTTTCTTTCTTCTGATATCATAATCCATCCTCCTACACTTCAAACATTTGTTCGAGACAATTGTACTACAATATTATTGAGTTGTCAATACTTTTTTACTTTTTTTTAATTTTTATAATATCATATCATCCCCACTACTCTCTACTAGCGATGGAATAGTAGTATTAATCTCATTTATACCAATATATGGCTTACCAAAATAATATCCTTGCATATATCTAATTCCTATTTTTTTTAGAACATTCATTGTTTCTCTATCTTCTACTCCAACAACTATTATTATAATTTCTTTAGATAAAGCATATGTTACTAAATTAGCTAAATAATTTTGTTTTTCATCACTTTTTTTAATATCTTTTATTAAAGATATATCGGGAATTATATAATCAATATCTAATAAATTTACATCTTCTATTTCTAATGTTCCAACACCAAAATTATCAATTGCAATCTTACCTCTATTTTTATGAATGGTTGAAAACATCTCTTGAATATGCGAAATATCATTTTTATCGTAATTTTGAAATTCGATTACTACTCTACTTTTATCTAACATGTCATAAATTCTTGGCTTATTTATATATTTATCATAACTATGTATATCTGAGTTTACAAACATAAGATCTGCTTCTTTTTTTCGTATATTTTGGAAGGTTTCAATTCCACTTATTAACATTGTTTGTTGTATATTATCATATCTACCCATATCTTTTGCATGATTTATAATATCTAGAATATTAACTTTTTTTGCATAATCAACAGCCGTAAACACTTCATATCCATAAACAGCTTTTTCTTTTACGTCAATAATTGGTTGAAATTTAAATCTTATATTTTTCTTATCTAAAATCCCCTCTACAATTGAAGTCATCTCTGAGGATGTGATTTCAGTATCATTAATCTGATTTGCCTCATCTATATCTGTATAATCTTTATTTTTTATTCCTGCTAAGATTTCTTGATTATCAGTAAAATTAAAATATGTATTAACAAATTCCAAATATTTGGTTTTTACTAATTTATATTTATTATATACCTCCATGCTCTTAGATTTTGAGTCTGCATCTTTTACATCTATTAATAAACAAAAGAGCTCTTTACTGTTTTCCAACTCATTTGCGAGAAATTTTAAATTATCATATGTAATTTCGCCTTCATTTATATATTTATCATGATATTTAATTAAAGTAAGTATTATTTTCTTTTCTTCATCAGAAAAATAAAATCTATTTAATATTTCTTTAGATAATTCTACAGACTTATCATCATGTCCAGCAAAACTTTCTATTTCATTTTCAGATATAGTTTTAACAAAAGGTTTTCCTAAATCATGTAAAAACATAGTCCATTTTAATAATTTTTTTTGCCAATCACCTATTGGCATCTGTGGATTTCCAACAGCCTCAATTGTTGTAAGAATATGTTTAAACACACCATATTTATGATATGATGAGTTTTGCTGACAATTGATTACGTTTTCTCCATATTCATTTTTAATATAAAATTCTGGAAACAATCTGCAAAAAATCTGATTTTGACTTATTCTTGTTAAAAGATAGGCTACATTCTCATCAAAAAAAATAGCTGTCATAATTTCTGTTAATTCTTTAGGATTGTTTTCATAAAGCTGCAAATTTGAAATAATTGTTTTTAATTTTGCCGCTTCTTTTAAATCCATTAGATCTGTTTCGATACTCACAGTCTCTAAATCAAAAATACTTTCTTTTAAATCCATATTTTAACCCCTTAAAGATAACTTCTTATCTTATAACATCTTACTATAAAAATAATAAAAATTCAAGCTTTATTATTTTAAATTGATATTTGTACAATAACTTTTTCCACTTTGTATCAAAAACTACTTATCAAGTATTTTTACTTTTTTATGTATATTTATTGACTTTTGCTTTGTTTAAAGGTATAATGTATAAGTATCATATAATGGCGATAAAATATGACCCGGAAATATTTTTATTGCTAATTTAAATTCAGGAGGAAAAATTAGTTATGAACAATACTACACATAGCGTAAAAGCTAAAGAAATAGAAAGAAAATGGTACATAATCGATGCTAATGGAAAGCCTTTAGGAAGAGTTGCTACAGAAGTAGCTAAACTTTTAAAAGGGAAACATAAAACAACTTATTCTACGCATTTAGATTGTGGTGATCATGTAATAGTTATCAATTCAGATAATATAATTTTAACAGGTGATAAATTAAATCAGAAATTATATAGACATCATTCAGGTTATATTGGTGGAATGAAAGAAATGGCATATAGTGATTTAATGAAAAAGGCTTCAGACAAAGCAGTTATGCTTGCAGTTAAAGGTATGCTACCAAAAAATGCTCTAGGAAGACAAATGATTGCAAAATTAAAAATATGTAAGGGTGCTGAGCACAGTCATGAAGCTCAAAAACCTGAACTATGGAATTTTTAGGGGGAATTAAGATATGGCAAAAAAAGAATATATTTACGCAACAGGAAAAAGAAAATCTTCTATAGCAAGAGTTAATATTATTCCTGGAACTGGTAAAATAACAATCAACAAAAAAGACATGAATGAATTATATAGCTTAGATACATTGAAAGCTATCGTTTTAAAACCATTCAATGTAGCAAACTTGATGGAAAAATATGATGTTGTTGCTACAGTACATGGTGGTGGATTTTCTGGTCAAGCTGGTGCAATAGCACATGGTATAGCAAAAGCTTTATCTACAACTGATCTAGAGATTCGTACTATATTAAAAAGAAATGGTCTTTTAACTAGAGATTCTAGAACAAAAGAAAGACACAAATACGGTCTTAAAAAAGCTAGAAAAGCTCCTCAATTTTCAAAGAGATAATAACAGAGCTAAATTTAAAAATATTAACAAAACCAGTAATAGAGCTACAAAGCTTAGTATTACTGGTTTTTTAATATATTACTAAAATTAAATTAGACTAAATACGTAATACACATAAATACTTATAATCACTGATAAATATGCATCTATAATTTACAACTCCATAGTACTTAGTACTATGGAGTTGTTTTATATTTTATTAATATTTTAATTTAAACTATTTATTATTTTTCTAATTTGTCATATTTAGTAAATCTTTTTGGGTTAAATCTTCTATACCTCTTATATTATAATAAGTAGAAGGTGGCTTTCCTATTATTACTGTTTCTGCTACAGTTAAATAGTTTATATACTCTTCTGCTTTAGAAAAAATTGGTGAAATAGTCTTTACATTCGTTATAATTTCTGCGACTATTCTGTGTCTTGTTTGATTTACCCCTGCCTCATCAAAATACGATTTGAATTTTACTTTAATTCCTCCAGTAGATATTGTTTTTACTTTAATTTTTGGTCCATATCCACCAAACATTTTTGCTCCGACAAAGCTTCCAAATGGAATTGTTATATTTCCAAAAGATTTTTTTTCAATTTCTAATTGAATATTTTTAGCTATATCAGAAGCAAGACTATTCATCTGTATAACGTTAGCACTAATAGATTGTATAGTCCCATCGGATGTTTTATCAATACTTACTAAATCTTTATAATTTATTTTTTTTATATATTCGTTAACAACTGTTTCTGTAGAATTTAGAGCTATAGCTCTTGCGTTAGAACTGCATAAAGATTCTAATGTTGGCTTTAAATTTTTATACATAACGCTAAGAAATATTGTTAGTAATACTAAGCTTGTAGCTAAAAAGACAAATGTCTTTTTAAAATTCATTTGCCTTAATGTAAGCATATAATACTTAAGTCTCATATCTTACCTTATTATTAATATCTTTTGCCCAACAGATATGACATCAGGATTTTGTATATCGTTAGTTTTAACTATCTTTTCAACACTTGTTTTATATTTTCTTGCAATATTCCATAAAGTGTCACCTGCTTTAACTATATATATATTAATACTATCAATGGAAGATCCATCAATTGGAGTTTCTTCAATTTCTTCTACTATATTTAATTTTGATATATCTTCAATATGATTATTAATTTTTAAAACAATTTTAACTTCAATATCTGTTCCATTTTGAGTAACAATTGCTCGTTCATCAATTATATCTATATTTACCACAGCATTATTATATATTTTGTCTACCTCAAAATTTTCATTTATTAATATTTCTATAACCTTTGTATCTATTTCCATTGTTTCTACATTTTGTAAAATTAACGTAATTTTTGCATTTCCTTCCAAGTTAACATTGTTATTTGTAACTTTAGGAATTATATAATTTGTATCTAAAAAATATTCTACTACTTTTGTATTTTGAGGTAATATATTAGTAATATTTTCCTTAATATCTATCGCTTTTTCAAAAATAATGTCTTTTTTAACTAAATCTACTTTTCGATTAGTATATTCTAATTCTTTGTTTTGGCTATAGAAATCTTCAACATAATTTTCTTCTAGTTCTTCATACATAGTTATGTCAGCTTCTATTTGATAATCTATATTCATTGTTTTTGATGTGGTATCAGGGTTTACACTTAAATTTAGATCTCTTGTCATATAATTCATATTAAATTTTGATATATCTTTTATATTTTCAAAATCAACCATAGCAGAAAAAGGAATTAAAACATTAAACTTCTTTACGCTTTCTCCTTCTTCATCTGATAAATAAACAACATTGATATCTATATCTCCTTTTAACATTATTTTGTTATAACTTTCTTTAAATTCAGTATTTTTGATCTTGTTAGTTACATTTAGTATTTCGTAAATATCATCTGCTTCTTTTGGTATCATAACATTTTCTTTTGATGCAATTATACTTTTTTTATTTTCAATTATATTGTCAAATTTATCTGTACACATTTTCTTTTCAATATTAACATCTTCATCAAATCCTGTTATTATATTTACTTCTTTTGAATTTCTAGCTTTAACTTTAAACATGATTTCAGCTTTAATAGCCATTTTTCTCTCATTTGGTAAAGAATGTATAATATTTTTAGTTATCGGATTAATTATTACAAATGAATCTTTATCTGCACCTTTAACATCTAAAATTTCTGTAAAAGGGTAAGATACACTAAGTCCCCTAGTTGTAAACTTTTCATCATTAACTTTGTAAATTATAAAATAATTTAGTTTTCCCATAACTTTGATTTTAGAATCTAGGGGTTCAGTATCCGTTACATATGGGTTGACAGTTACATTTATAATTTTTATAGCATCAGGCTTTGTATCTGGTACAATTATATCTTGTTCAATCCATTTACTTATATTTTCATTTATGCATGACATATTTAGTTTTATTTTTTTTCTTTCCGTATTTACGCTCATGACTTTTCCTCCTTAATATTTTCTATTACAATATATGTAATAATAAAAAAAGTATGAATAATTTTACTTTTTTGTAACTTGTTTTTTACTTATTCATAATATATATTAGTTAAGCTTAAATTATAGCTTAGCATAGATTATTTATCTAAATAACTAATATTTTTATTATAATTAATACTATATAATCTCCTTAAAAAAAGAGATATTCATTTTTTGAATATCTCTTTTTAATATATAAAAGCAGGTGTTAAACACCTGCTACCTCTTATAACCACCTTATAGTCTTGTATATTTTGGCGTTGAAAAATCATAATTTGTAAGCATCTCACCAGTCGGTAAACTAAGTTGTAAATTATTAGTAACTAAATCAGTATAACTATATGATAATTTATTATCAGTGTCACTTTCTTTAAATACAAATAAATTAGGATATGTACTATCGATAACACCTTTTCTAAAAATGCATTTATTTCTTCCGATGTTTGCTTTAACACAAATCTCTTGTCCAACGTAACTTTCTACGTCTTGTTTTATCTTTAGTAGCGAATCTTTTGAAACCATCATTATCACCTATCCATAAGCCTCTCTACATGTCAAATTATAGCATTTTATAGCTTAAAAGTCAAAGTACTTTAATTATAGTATGTGCTTTTATTTCAAAAATATGTAAACTTTACTTGGAAAGTATATACATTATTAAAGTGTTGTATAGTTTGATATTACAATTATATAATATTTGTGTTTCATTTATTTTGTGACATTATATATTCAATCGCTTTTTGCAATTGTGTATCTTTAGACTTTTCTATTACCACTTCATTTTTAAGTTCTTCAGGCAGATCTACAGCAATATTGGGTTCAATCCCATTTTTATGTATTTCAATTCCACTAGGTGTATAATACTTTGATGTAGTAATAGAAAGAGCCCCGTATCCTCCAAGACCTTCAATACTTTGTACAATTCCTTTTCCATATGTAGTATTTCCAACTACAACACCTTTTTTAGAATCCTTAATCGCGCTAGCTAATATCTCTGATGCACTAGCACTTCTAGAATTTGTTACAACAGCAAGTGGAATATTTATTTCATTTTTTCCATCACATTTATATATTTTTTGATTTCCAGTTTTATTTACGAGTTTTAATATATCGCATTTCGGTAACATTAAATTTAAAATGTTGACAGTATCTTTAACTAATCCGCCCGGATTATTCCTTACATCAATAATTAGTCCTTTAATATTTTTAGAGATTAATATATCATATTGTTCTTTAAATTGTTTATATATATCGTTGTCAAAAGACCATATTTTAACATATCCAATATTATTTTCTAAAATTTCAGATTCAATATTATTAGGTGTAATAGCTTCTCTTTTAACTGATTTTTCTATAATTTCACCTTTTCTTTTAATTAAGATCTTTGCTTCGGTTTCTGCTTTTCCTTTTAATTTATCTATAGCCTCATAATAGTTTTCATAAGTTACAACCATCTCATCAACTTGAACAATAACATCTCCAGCTTTAATTTCTGCTTTCATCGCTGGAGAATTTGGCATAAGTCCAAGGACTAGTATACCAGACTCATCCTTGTCATATGTAATATGAACTCCTATTCCATTGTATACTTCTGTACCAGAGTTTAACATTTCTTTATATTCTTCTTCTGATATATACCTAGTATATCTATCTCCTGTTGCATTTGCTATTCCAGATATTGCTCCTTCAACTAGTTTTTCCATTTCAACATCATCTATATAGGTATTTGAAACTTTTGATAAAGCATCTTGAATTCTTTCTAAATATTTAGCCATTTCCGGAGATGCTTTAACATTAGAGGCCTCATTTTTCATCATTGGTATAATAACTATTGATAACGCAACAATTATAGTCAAACTAACTATAATTGTTATAGTTGCAGTAATTGTATTTGCTATTATTTTAGATTTATCTATTTTAATTTTTTCTTTTTTTTCTTCCATTTTACCACCTTAATTCACTTTATTATACTCATATAATTATATATTAATTACATACTTTAGTCAATATATTGTTATTTAATTTTCAAAGCTTTTGTATCTACATTTTTTTACTTTATACCTTATTTTTCAGTTTTTTAAAGGCTTAAGCTTGACTTATTAGTCAATTCATTGTATAATTTAATAGTAAATTTAGAAATACTTATTTTTAACATATAGAGTAAAAGTATTTCCCACTGGAAGGGGGGAAACAATAAAATGCCAGAGATAAAAATTAAAGATAATGAAAGTTTAGATAACGCACTTGCCAGATTTAAAAAGCAATGTGCAAGATATGGTGTGCTTGCTGAAATTAGAAAAAGAGAACATTATGAAAAACCAAGTGTGAAGAGGAAGAAAAAATCTGAAGCAGCAAGAAAAAGAAAACATTAAATTATCATATATATATAAAGCAACTGTAAAGTTGCTTTTTATTTATTTATATTCTTATTTCTTTTAATTGAATCTAATTCTTTTTTGCTTAAAAATTTATATTTTCCTACTTCAAGTGTTCCAAGTGCTAATTCGCCAACTTTTACTCTTTTTAAGTTTCTCAAATTAATTTCAACTGTTTCACACATCTTTCTTATTTGCCTATTTTTGCCCTCACTAATAGTCATCTCAAAAGATGTACTATTTAGTCTTTTAACTTTAGCAGGTTTTGTAGTATACTCTCCTATATCAACTCCATTTTTCAAACTTTCTATTTGTTCTTTACTAAGCTGGCCTGCATATGTTACAATATATACTTTTTCCACATTATTTTTTGGATGCATTAATTCATTTGCAAATTTGCCATCATTTGTAAGTATAAGCAGCCCCTCTGTATCCATATCTAGCCTACCAACTGGGAATACTCTTACTTTTTCATGTATTAAATCTAATGTACATTTTCTTCCAAATTGTTCATCATTTGTAGTAATATATCCAATTGGCTTATTTAACATTATATATACTTTCTTTTCATTTATCAAAATCTTTTTTTCATCTATTTTTACAATATCTTTGTGATTTACAAGTGTTGCCAAATCTGTCACTATATTTCCATTAATACTAACCTTTGAAGATTTTACAAGTTCATCTGCTTTCCTTCTTGAACAAACTCCAGCGCTTGCAATATATTTATTTATTCTAATCATTTTATTCCTTTCATACACATTAAATATCTATTATACATATTATATATTATCATAAGCTTATGTTAATATATATTTTCTCTTTACCTAGCAATAAATTGCTAGGTATTATTTTCTTTTGCTTTTAATTTTTTAATAATGTCTTCAAACTCTTGTGGAATTTCTTTTACAAATTCCATATATTTTCCAGTTGAAGGATGTATAATTCCTAGTACTTTTGCATGTAATAATTGTCCCTCAATTTTAAATTTAGGATCTTTTTTACCATAAACAAGATCTCCTACAAGTGGATGGCCTATATATGCCATATGAACTCTAATTTGATGTGTTCTACCGGTTTTTAACTCAGCCTCTACTAATGTAGTGTTTGAAGAGTAAAATCTTTCTAGTACCTCAATATGTGTCATTGCATCCTTAGAATTCTTATCAGTTACCGCCATTTTTTTCCTGTCTTTAGGGTTTCTTCCTATTGGTTTTTGTATATCAGTTTTATCTTCTTTAATAATTCCTTTTACTAAAGCTATATATTTTCTAGTTATACTGTGTACTTTAAACTGTTCAGATAGACTTTTGTGAGCAATATCATTTTTAGCCACAACTAATATGCCTGTTGTATCTTTATCTATTCTATGTACTATTCCAGGTCTTATAACACCATTTATACTTGAGAGTTTAGTTGCATGTGAATACATTAAAGAATTAACTAAAGTACCTGTATAATTTCCGTTTGCAGGATGAACTACCATACCTTTTTTCTTGTTTACTATTATAATATCTTTGTCTTCATAAATAATATCTAAATCTATATCTTCAGCCTTGATATCAGGCATTTTATCTTCAATTTTAGCTATACTTACTATATCATTTTCTTTTAAGCTGTACCCTGCCTTTTTAACATTTCCATTAACTAATATTTTGCCTTCATCATTTAAAGTTTTAATATAGCTTCTAGTATATTGTTCATTTATTTTACTAAGATAAATATCAAGTCTATTTCCTATATTTTCTTTATCTACAATATATTCCATTTTTTCACCTACCTTTATATTTTAACAGAATTTGTTCATATTTTCAACTTGTTCCCATATATATTTATGAAATTATGTATAATAACAAGAAAGTCTAATAGTTTTATTTAACTATTAGACTTTTTCTTTCTTATTTTTTTTATAAGGGTAACATGGGTACCTTCATTTTTATTTGAATCTATTATTATTTCATCCATAAATGTCTCCATAATTGTAAATCCCATACCAGCATGTTCTAGCTCTGGCTTTGATGTATATGTTGGTGTAGTTGCAATTTCAATATCTTCTATTCCTATGCCACTGTCTATAACTTCAATTCTCACAATACTGTTTTCATCTTTATTAATAATTTTTGCTTTTACTTGTACAATACTTTCTTCTGTTAATATATTTTCGTATCCGTGTTCTATAGAGTTAGTAACTGCCTCAGATACTGATGTCTTTATATCCATAAGTTCATCTATTGTAATATCTAAATTAGATACAAATGAAGAAATAGCTACTCTAACTGTAGATACATTTTCAAGTGTAGCTTTTATATATATTTCAAAAAAATTCTCCATATTAACTACACCTCATTATAATATCTTTAGAAATATTAGAAAGTTCTAATACTCTTTTTATACTATCCGTAGGATTTTGTAAAATCATATTTGAATCTAAAAGTTTTACAAGGTTATATCTTCCAATAATAAGACCAATCCCACTGCTATCCATAAAGTTCACATCACTTAAATCAAGTATAAATTCTTTCGGCTGATATCTCATAATATATCCATCAATTATATTCCTAAGTACTTTACAAGTTTTCATATCTAGTTCTTCATTTAAGTTTACATTTAAACTTCCTTCTTCATATGTATATTTCATATTACCACCTCGCAAGAAGTATAACATACAAAAAGCAAAAAAAATGTAGAAATTTATTCTACATTTAAAAAAGATAAAAAAGTGAGCCCTAGAAAAAATCTAGGGCTCCAATTTATAGAAAAGCTAAGAGCTAGGTAGAGCTCTATGCTTGATAATCTATGACGTATTCTTGTTCACCATTTTGAAGGTTATCTGCCTTCACAGTTATAATAATACGTCCAGCGGTGCCAGCTTCTAAATTAACTTTAATACGATAAACCGTATTACTAATTTTTTTAACTGAACCTTCGTTAGTTGTTACTGTTGCATTTTCAGGAATTCCTGAAAATGTA
>JAVXAF010000001.1:82385-106426 GCA_036660635.1 Clostridia bacterium
GGAGCTGGCTTAGTCGGCTCTGTTGGAGCTGGTTTAGTTGTTTGAGTCGGCTTTGTCGGCTCTGTTGTTGGAGCTTGTTTAGTCGGCTCTGTTTGAGCTGGTTTAGAACAAACTATTGAGTCTTGAGCTGTATTTGCATTTTGATTTACGTTATCTTTTGCTTTCTGCAATGTTGCAGAAACTGGCGACTCATTGCCAGTTGTGGCAATGAATGGCTTGTAATTGTCTTGAATTACTTTTTCGACATTTCCAAAAACACAAATATCTTCATCATTAATTTGATTATTGTTTCCATTACCAAAATTAATAATTTTGTTGTTTCCACTTGTCATTTGTATAAATGACAAATATACTGGACATTGTTCACAACAAAACCAGATTTTTAGATCTGTTTCGTTGTCTGCATTATGATATTCAATACCACAATGCTTATGTTCCGTATCAGTTTCATCTGTACAATGAAACTGACAACAAGGTTTAATTTTTTCATTTCTTTTGCTACAGCTTTTTAAGCCAACAACAGAAGAAATGATTATAGCAATTATTATAATAACTACTATAGGTATAATTATAGTTCTTTTGGTTTTTGGAATTGTTTGTTCTTCAATACCCTCTTTTGCATTTTGATTAATGTTTTTATCGATTGTTTTCATAATATACTCTCCTCATGTTTTTTAAATTTAGTTTTTATTATATATATATATGAAAATCTCTCAGCTTTTGCATACTACCCTACACAATTGCTTTGGGATTGTTAAAAAAACCATTACTTTTTTTATTTATTATTATCACTATATATAGTATAGCATTATTTACATAAAAAGTCAATAGTTATGTAACATAATGGCAATAACTCATCAATTTTGCATCTTTTTTGGCTTTTAATAACAAAAAAAGTAAGCTTTTTTAGCTTACTTTAAAATTAATTAATTATATATATTATTCTTTAATTAACTTAGCTTGAACTACAAATCTTCCATTTTGTCTTGTATAATCACAAGTTGAAAGCGTAAGAATTGTATCTGTGGATAATACTTGTGTATTAGTATTATACATACTCATTCCTTTTACAGTAGTTAAATACTCATTATACTCATTTGTATCAGCAAAATTCGTATCAATATAGAAAAATTCAACATCAGTTACATAAGCACTAAATATTTGCCATCTATAATTTCCATTTAATGTAGACATTTCAATTATCTTATGATTATTAAAAAATTCTTTTTTCTTATAATTTAATAGTGGTGTAAAATGGCTGTCAACTTCTGTATTATGTCCATATATTATAAAATGACTCATAGAATTCATATTATTAATATTAGATCTATAATCCAAGAACGTTTCACCCCATTTTGTTTTATTGTTATCTCTATCTTGTCTTAAATATCTATCATTATCAGTGCTTTGAAATATAGGGAAATCTATGCTTGTTCCTGGAACTTTAAGCCAAGCTTTAGCGTCAGAATAATTAAAATTTAACTTACTTATTTCTTTTTGTAAATCTCTACCCTCATCCTTAGACTCAACAACAGCTTTATTGATATCACCTACAGGAGTTTTGCTGCCTAGATCTTTTTTATGAGTTGTAAAATATGATATAAGACCAAAAGTTATTAAAATAATTGCAAGCACTATTGCACCTATAATTAAAATTGTTTTTTTGGTATCACTTTTTTGATTGTAATCTATATAGTCCATAAAGTCTCCTTTCATTTTTATCATTATATCACATTAATATAAATTTTAAAAATATTTTTGTATTTTTTATCAAAAATATTGGGCTATACTCTCATATAGCCCAATATTATAAAGTTTTATCTTCCTGTGTTTGGATTTTTAATCCAATCAGTTGGTTTTTCTTTTTCCGGTTCTGGATTTGGCTTTGGAACTACTGGATCTGGAACTATTGGATCCGGATCTGGAACTACTGGATCAACCGGTTTTTCTGCTATTACAAATACTGGTGCATTTGCTGAATTACTAACATTTCCTTCAGCATCTAATGCTATTCCACCAGATACTTTAATATATTTTCCTCCGCCTATTGAACCTTGAATATTTGATAAAGTAACAGTTCTTGCTGATAAACCTGAACCTGTTATTGCAACGTCAGCTGTAAATCCTTGTAATGCAATATCTTGTTTAATCATATCAATATCTATTACGCCTACATTATCTGTAAAAGTTAATACATAACTTACTGTACCACCTACATAAACTTGACTAGGATTAGGATTAGAAACCACTAATTTTGGTGCAATACTATCTTTTGCAACTATATTAAACAATGCTGAATTAACTGCATTTGAAACTGCTCCAGTACTTGAGATACCAATTCCACCTGATATTCTAACTCTTTTTCCTGTACCTATTCCTTCAACATTTTTTAAATTTAATGTTCTTATATTTCCTGTACCTGTTATTTCAATATCTGCTTTAAATCCTTCTAAAGCAACATCTGAGTTTATCATATCAATATCTGCAATATCACCACTAAAAGTTAATGTAAAAGAAAGACTATCTTTTTCTTTTACGTTATAATTGCTAGGAGCACTTATTTTTAATGCTATTGCACCCGCTTCAATTATATTTCCAACAGGTATAGTCATTAACACAATTGTTAATATACTAAAAGCTGCAAAAAACTTTTTCATTTTATTTATTTTTATCATTTTTTAATACCTCCGTTTTTTTCTTACATTTATATTGTAACACACTTTACATAATATGTCAATGCTTTTTTACATTTTATTTAGTATTTTTCCAATATCATTGCTAAATATCATATACAAGCTACATAATTTTGTAACAAGTGAGTGTAAAATAAATAGGCATTAATGCCTATTTATCCATATATTTATATTATATTATGCTCTTGGATGAAAATTATTATATTCTTCTTTTGTGTTATTTAATCCAACCATTTGTGAATACATCATTGTTGAAGCAACATCTGTATGCCCTAGTAATTCTTGAACAGTTTTAATTTCCGCACCATTTTGTAGCATATGAACAGCAAATGAATGCCTTATTGTATGAGGTGTAATGTCTTTATCTATTTTTGCTTGTTCTTTATATTGTTTTAATATTTTCCAATATCCTTGTCTTGTCATTTTTTGTCCATTTGTATTTATGAATAAAGTTTTTTCTTCTTCAGTTCTTATAAGTAAAGGTCTTACTTTATTTATATATTCTTTTAAACATTTTAATGCTAAATTTCCAAGAGGAATATGTCTCTCTGTATTTTTTTTCTTTACTCTAATATAACCATTATTTAAATTTACATCTTCCATTCTCAAAGATATAAGTTCTGTAACTCTAATTCCACTAGCATAAAGAATTTCTAACATTGCTTTATCCCTTTGTCCTTTAAGTTCAGATAAATTTGGTTGTTCTAAAAGTTTTTCAATTTCACTAGATGTTAATATCATTGGTTCTTTTCTATCTACTTTAGGTGATTTAACATTATCTGCTATATTTGTTTCTGCTAACTTTTTACTAACTAGATATCTATATAAACTCTTAATAGATGCTGTACATCTAGAAATTGTAGAATTTGATTTTCCATCTTCAAGTAAATGGTCAATATATTCTTGCATGTCCTCAGCTGTCAAATCAAATATTTTTTTGTCATTAGCTTCAAAATAACGACAGAATTGTGATATATCTCTTTCGTAAGATGCAATTGTATTTTGAGAAGCTTGTCTTGATTTTAAGCTTTCAATAAATTCGTCTACTATTATCTTCATAGCAATGTCCTCCGTTTCGTCTACATTATTCTACACTATTTTTGTAGCTTTTGCAAGCTTTTTTAAAAAATTATGTAATGTTTTACTCATTTTATCTTTTTATAGTCAAAACCGCTCTAAATATTATGTATTTTTTTATAGTTCTCGATATATATTAATAACTCCTATACTTGCTAATTGTTCTATAACAATGGCAAAAGACATAATTGAAATTGTTACAATTAAATATATACTTTCTTTTGTTACTACTTTAAGCTTACTTTTTTCATTAAATTTGTCTACTAATACATTATGAAAGTTTATAGCATTTACGGACAAATATATAAAAGAAGGGATATATACTAAATTAGGCAATATTACTAATATAAAAAAACATATGATTCCATTCCAAAATCCAAATACATAAAAAATGGTTGGTATATATATTCCTATACTAAACCCTTTTAAAGAGTTTATAATACAAACTATACCAGGTGCAACTATAGTTATACAAGATAAATACATTATAAAACATATTAATATATTAGAAGCTATGCCATTTTTTATTATATTGATTCCTTGAAATCCTTCTTGTTTTGTAAGTTCAAGAGTAGTTTTAATGGTCTTATTTAATTCTTCTCTTATACTAGCGCTTGTAAATTTATATGTAAAAAATCCTACAACAAGTCCTATAATTAAACAAATTAAAATACTATAAATTTTCAGTTTATTTTCATCTATATATTTTTGTATATAACTTCTCATAAAAATACTCACCACACAACATATTATGCTAAGTGGTAAGTTTTAAGAACTTCATTTTTATGTATCACTCCAAATATCTCTTTGTTTAACAGCTAGTTCATCACACTTGTTGTTATATTTGTTATCGCTATGTCCCTTTACTTTAACAAAAGTAACTTGATGTTTGTCTAACTCTTTTAATATTTCCTCCCATATCTCTATATTTTTCGCTTTAGATTTATCTGACTTAATCCAATTATTTTTCTTCCATGAATATACCCACCCATTTGAAATTGAGTTTACTACATATGCACTATCGCTATATAGTGTAACATGACAAGGCTCTTTAAGACTTTCTAAAGCTTTTAAAACTCCCATCATTTCCATTTTGTTGTTTGTAGTATTTTTTTGTCCTCCTGTTATTTCTTTTTCTATACCATTATATATTAATATAGCTCCATATCCACCCGGACCCGGATTTCCACTACATGCGCCATCTGTATAAATAATCACATCTTTCATTTTTTGTTCCATATATTTCCTCCTAAACTTGAAATGCATAAATTTTTATGCTAAACTTACATATATAATAACATAAAGAAATATTTTTTACAAGGAGGATAAAGCATATGAAAGTACTTGGAATCATTGCTGAATATAATCCATTACATAATGGTCATATATATCATATACAAAAATCAAAAAAAGAAAATAATTGTGATTTAGCAATTGTTTTAATGTCTGGAGCTTTTACACAATCAGGTAATATATCGCTCATAGATAAATTTAAAAGAGCAAAAATAGCTTGTCAGTATGGAGCAGATTTAGTTATAGAGCTTCCAACAATATATTCTACTTCTAGCGCAGAAAATTTTTCTTTTGGAGCGGTAAAGTTATTAAATAATTTAAATATCATAGACGTTCTTTCTTTTGGAGTAGAAGATGATGATATATCCGTATTACAAAGTGTTGCAACCTCTATAATTGAAAATGATTCATTTATTTGGGACAATATAAAAGAAGAATTAAAAAAAGGAAGATCCTTTGCTACTTCAAGAGCATTAACTTTAGCTAAAATATTAAGTCCTAAAAATATAGACATTATAAAAAAATCAAATAACATATTAGCAATAGAATATTTAAAATCGCTAAAGAAATTAAATTCTAATATTATTCCATACGCCTTAAAAAGAGAAGGGCAATGTGCTACAAGCATTTTAAATTTCTCAAACACATATATAAGTGCTACTAGTATTAGAAATGTTATTAATACAAATTCCAATATAGACTCAATTATACAATATATTCCAAAAGATATTGTAAAATATTTAAGCAATACTTGTAATAACGATATGTTATTTAATATTTTAAAATATAAAATACTTACTACTGATGTTTTTTGTCTTAGTAAAATTAAAGATGTTATAGAAGGTTTAGAAAATAAAATTATAAATTCTATTTCCTCATCAAAAAACTATGATGAGTTTATACATAATATAAAATCAAAAAGATATGAATTAAGTAAAATCAAAAGAATGTTAAACAATATAATCTTAAATATTAGTGTAGATGATTTTAATGAACTATCAGACGATGCGTCAAAATATGCTCATGTACTTGCTATATCAAAAAATGGAGAATTACTTCTATCAAAAATAGCAAAATCTTCAAATGTTAAGTTAATAACTTCAATTAATGATAAACTTCTTAATAGTTTAGATGATAATATAGCAAAAAATATTAGGCTAGATATACTTGCAACAAATATACAATCTAGTTTAATGAATGAAAAATTAAATAAAGATTATACAAATAAGCTATAAATTTTATATTTATAATCTTTTATTTATCTATACTATAATTTAAAAAAGTACCTATAATGCATATATGCGTTATAGGTACTTTTTTAAAATTATATTAGTTCAATTATAGCCATTTCAGCTCCATCGCCTTTTCTAGCGATCAATTTAATTATTCTAGTATATCCACCTTTTGCTTCATATTTAGGAGCTATCTCTTCAAATAACTTTTCAGTCAAATCAATTGTATTGCCATCAAAATCTTTCATTTTGTTTAATGTTTTAAACATTTTTCTTCTTGCTGCTAATTTTGAAGGTTTATCAGTTTTTATTTTTTCTTTTACTACTTCTCTTACAATAACTTCATATTTATTTCCATTTTTTGAAGTCTTTGGTTCAGTTACTTTTTTTCCGTTTTTATCAACTTTAGCTCTAGAAATAGTTTTTTCAACCATTTCAAAGTTATCTTTTTCTTTGATAGCTAAGTTTATTATACTATCAGCTAAAGGTTTAACTTCTTTTGCTTTTGCTAAAGTAGTTTCAATCTTACCATTAAGAATTAAAGCTGAAACTAAATTATTAAGCATTGCATTTCTGTGAGAAGTTGTTCTTGAAAGTTTTCTTGTTCCTGGCATTTTTTATCCTCCTTTTTAGTCTTCTTTTTTCTTAAATTCAAGACCTAAGTCTACTACTTTTTTTATTACTTCATCTAAAGATTTTTTACCAAGATTTCTTACTTTAATCATATCTTGTTCAGTTTTGCTAACAATGTCAGCTACTGTATGAATTCCCGCTCTTTTTAAGCAGTTATAAGATCTTACTGAAAAATCTAGTTCTTCAATAGTTGTCTCTAAAAGTTTATCTTTCATAGATAATTCTTTTTGCGACATTATTGACATTGTTTTAGCAATTTCAGATAAGTCAATGAACATTTCTAAATGTTCATTGAGTATTCTTGCAGCCATACTTAAAGCTTGATATGGTTCTATAACACCATTTGTCCATATTTCCATTACTAAACTATCAAAGTCTGTTTCTTGACCTACTCTGGTTTTACCAACTGTGAAATTAACTTTCTTAACAGGAGTAAATATAGCGTCAATTGGAATCACATTAAGTGGTTCTGTTGAATCCTTTGATTTTTCACCAGGAATATATCCTCTTCCTTTAATAGCTGTCAGTTCAATATTTAACTCTTTACCTTCATCTAAATAAGCTAAATGTAAATCCTTATTTATAACTTCTATTGTAGAATCTGTTATAATATCCCCCGCTGTAACCTCACAAGGTCCTTTAGCTTTGATAAACATTTCTTTTAATTCTTTGTCATCTGATTTTAGACAAACTTGTTTTAAATTAAGTATTAAATCAGTTACATCTTCTGTTACACCTGGTATTGTAGAAAATTCATGGTTTATACCATCAATTTTTATTGCCTTAATAGCATATCCTGGTAAAGAAGAAAGTAATATTCTTCTTAGAGAATTACCTAAAGTAATTCCAAAACCTCTTTCTAGAGGTTCAACTTCAAATCTTGCATAATATGTGTCTACATCTACCTCAACACATTTAATTTCTGGTCTTTGCATTTCAATCATTTTATTCCTCCTCCTAGTATGCTCTGATTACACATACTAATAATAACTTTAAATGATTTCTTAACTAAGCTTTAGAGTATAACTCAACTATCAAGCTTTCTTGAACGTCTAAGTCAACATCTTCTCTAACTGGTTTTCTGAGTACTTTTGCACTCATTTCATCTTTATCTACTTCTAACCATGCAGGTGCTGCTTTTAGTTTGTTAACTTCCATAACAGAAACTATAGTTTTATTATCTTTTTTAACATCTCTAACTTTTACAACATCTCCTGGTCTTAATATTTGAGATGGAATATTAGATTTTTTTCCATTAACTTCTATCATTCCATATCCTACTAATTGTCTTGCTTCTGCTCTTGAAGTTCCTACACCCATTCTGTATGCTATGTTATCTAGTCTTAATTCTAATTGTTCAAACATCATATCAGATGTTATACCAACTCTTCTAAAAGCTTCATCATAGTATTTTCTAAATTGAGATTCAGAAACTCTATAATATGTTTTTGTTCTTTGTTTTGCTCTTAGTTGAAGACCATACTCAGATAGTTTTGATCTACCCTTACCATGTTGCCCTGGTGCATATGCTCTTCTATCTATAGCACATTTATTAGTATTGCATCTAGTGCCTTTTAAGAAAAGCTTTATTCCTTCTCTTCTACACTTTTTGCAAACTGCGTCTGTATATCTTGCCATTTTATTATTACACCCCCACTATATCCTTCTTCTTTTTGGTGGTCTACAACCATTATGTGGTATTGGAGTGACATCTTTAATCATGTCTATTTCCAAACCTGCTGCTTGAAGAGATCTTATTGCAGCTTCTCTGCCAGATCCAGGACCTTTTACATATACTTCTACATTTTTAAGTCCATGCTCTTTTGCAGCGTTTGCAGCTGTTTCAGCTGCTTGACCTGCAGCAAAAGGAGTATTTTTTCTTGAGCCTTTAAATCCAAGTCCACCTGCACTTGCCCAAGATATTACATTACCTTGTGCATCTGTCATTGTAACAATTGTATTGTTAAATGAAGATTGAATATGTGCAGCGCCACTAGAAATATTCTTTTTAACTTTTTTCTTTGTTACTACTTTTTTCTTTACAGCCATTTTTTATACCCCTTTCTTTCCTGCGATTGGTTTTGCTTTACCTTTTCTTGTTCTTGCATTAGTTTTTGTTCTTTGACCACGAACAGGTAATTTTCTTTTATGTCTTTGTCCTCTGTAGCAATTAATTTCCATGAGTCTTTTAATGTTTAAAGCAGTATCTTTACGAAGATCTCCTTCAACAGTATAATCCCTTTCAATTATTGCTCTTATTTTAGCTTCTTCTTCTTCTGTGAAATCTTTTACTCTTTTTGTAGAATCAATACCAGCTTCTGCTAATATTTTTCTTGATACAGAACGACCTATTCCAAATATAGAAGTTAGTCCTATTTCTGCTACCTTATTTTTTGGTAAATCTACTCCAGCTATACGTGCCATTTAATCTTACACCTCCACTTTAACCTTGTCTTTGTTTGTGCTTAGGATTTTCACAAATAACGCGAACTACGCCATTTCTTCTAATAACCTTACACTTTTCGCAAATTTTTTTTACTGATGGTCTTACTTTCATTTTAAATCCTCCTTAAAGTTTTGTTAAATCTATTTAACAAAAGTAAGTATTTATATAATAAATATATACTAAAAATAGAAGTTAATAGGCTTATCACTCCTACAGCCGCTTCAGACATATATTTATATACTAATTTATAATAATAGGTTTATTTTGCTCTCCAAGTAATTCTTCCTTTAGTTAAATCATAAGTTGATAACTCAAGTTTTACTTTATCACCTGGTAAAATTTTAATGTAATGCATTCTTAATTTACCTGATATATGAGCAAGAACTACGTGTCCGTTTTCAAGTTCAACTTTAAAATTAGCATTAGGTAATGATTCTTTTACTATACCTTCAACTTCAATAACATCATCTTTAGCCATTAACTTATTCCTCCTACTATTTGTTTAATAACGCCTCTTTTTGAGCGTCAATTAACGGATATATTATACCAAACTTATGCCATATTGTCAACAAAAATACTTAAAAACATTAATTTTCTCCGTTTTTTATATAAAATAGCCAAATATTATATTATTTGGCCTAAATTTGAAATTTATTTTAATATTAGAATTATTTTAAAAATCCATTTATAATTTGTTCTTGAGCTTGTTTTTCATCAAGTCCCAAGCTCATAAGCTTTGTTACTTGCTCGCCTGCAATTTTTCCAATAGCAGCTTCATGTATGAGTCTTGCTTCAACATTATTAGCAAGTATTTCAGGTATGGCTTTTACTGAAGCATTATCCATTATTATAGCATCGCACTCTACATGCCCATAGCATTTGCCATTGCCCTCTATATTAGACACAAATTCTTGCTTAGAACTTTCTTTTGCAACAGATCTAGATGTTACATGAGTACTTGCATTTTCACCATTTAATTTTACATTAAATGTAGTTTTTGCTGATTGATTCCCGTGAGTCATAATTTTTTCTTTTACAACAAAATTTGTATTTGAATATAACATTCCTGATGTTTCTCGCATTGAAGAATCAATGCCCTTTATTTGGATAGTTTCCATTTCCATAGCAGCACCATCTTTAAGTTCTACTATTGTTTGTGGATTTAATATTTTTTTTCCATTTCCTTCTCCTTGGCCATAATGTTTTTCTATATATTTTACTTTTGCACCTTCTTCTAAAAAAAACGAATGAATTCCATCATGTTCAGAAATATCTGTAGTACAATTATGAATTCCACATCCTGCTATTATTGTAACGTCTGCATTTTTTCCAATATAAAAATCATTATATACAATATCATTATAACCACTTTGTGTAAGTATAACTGGAATATGTACCGTCTCATTTTTTGTGTTTTGCTTTACTATTACATCAATTCCTGGTTTATCAGTTTTGGTAACAATATTAATATTATCTGTTGTTTTTCTCTCTATTCCTTTTCCATTTTTTCTTATATTGTATGCTCCAGTAAGAGGTTCATAAATATCTGCTATAACACGTAAAAGTTGTTTATCTATATTATCCATTACTCTTGCCCCCTTTGTGAAATCTGCATGTCTTACTTCCTTTTAAAAGAATTGGTAATATTTGTTCCTTTTTTCCTATTTGCTTTATTTTACCATTTGCAATGAGTATTATTTCATCTGCAATATCTAATATTCTTTCTTGATGAGAAATAATAACAATAGATCCATCAATTTCTTTATGCATTTTTTTAAAAACTTCAATTAAATTATTAAAGCTCCAAAGATCTATACCCGCTTCTGGTTCATCAAAAATTGTAAAATTAGCTTTTCTTGCAGCAACAGTAGCAATTTCAATTCTTTTTAGTTCACCACCTGATAAACTAGAATTAATTTCTCTATCCAAATAGTCTTTTGGACATAACCCAACATCAGATAAATACTCACACGCATTTGATTTTTCAACCTTTTTTTTCGTAGCTAAAGAAAGTAGATCTCTTACTGTGATCCCTTTAAACTTAACAGGTTGTTGAAATGCAAAAGCTATTCCAATTTCAGCTCTTTTTGAAATATTCATATTTGTAATATCTATTCCATTAAATATAATCTTACCAAAATCAGGCTTTTCTATTCCCATAATTATTTTTGCAAGAGTAGATTTCCCCCCTCCATTTGGTCCGGTTATAGCAATAAACTTTTTATCTTCTATATTTAAAGAAATATTATCTAAAATCTGTTTGCCATCTCTAGCAAAAGATATATTTTTTAATTCTAACATATATTTTTCCTTTCTATATTATTTTTCAGTAATGATTACTAATTATACCATATTGCTACTTTTTTTTCAATATTATTACTTAAATTATGATATATTGACAATTATTATTTATAGAGATATACTAATATATAAGGAGGGGATATTTTGATTTATCCGATTTTACCAAAACAAATAGATATTAGCACTTATGATATAAATGTTTATCTTTCACATAATGACCTAATAGAAAATTCGCACTTTTCAAATCAAAATATTAAACCTCTAGAGCTTAGTGAATTGGAAATTAAAAATTCAATATTTGAAAAAGTAAATTTTTGTACTTCAAAGTTAGAAAAAGCATATTTTTTTAATTCAGTATTTAAAAATTGTGACTTTTCCAACGTTACTTTATCCAAAAGTACTTTTAAAAGAGTATCTTTTGAAAACTGTAGATTTACTGGAACAGATTTTTCATATAGCCTTTTTGATAATGTAGAGTTCAAAGAATGCAGTGCAACAAATGCATTTTTTGATATATGTAAAATCTCAAGTACAAATATTTTATCTACTAAGTTAAATTCATCAAGCATAAAAGAATCAACTTTAAAAAATCTTATCATAAATAATTGCGATTTAACGCTTTGTAATTTTTGTAAAACAAGTCTAAAATCTTTAGATTTGTCAACATGTACAATAGACGGTATAGTAATTTACTCAGAAGATATTAAAGGAGTTATACTTACTTCCTTACAAGCGTTAGAATTTACAAAAATTTTAGGTATTAAAATAAAGGATTAGTTGGTGTATATATGGTAATAAAAATCAGTAAATTAAAAAACTTTCTTTGTAGCATATTTTCAAAAACAATAAATAAGTGTAAAGAATCTAAATTAGATAAAAATGATATTTATTTATTAAAATATAGATTTAAAAATAATGATAATGGGTTAAGATTAAAATTAAAAATTATTCTTATTTTCCTTATTTTGTTGTTAATTACTATTTTTTGTTTTATGTTTAAACCCTTTGAAAAGATATCAGCCTCTCTATCCCAAAATTATGAAAACTATAGAGCAGAGGATCATACAATAAAAATACGTAAAAAAGCAAAGGAAACATTAAAACAAGTTGATTACTCAAAATTAGAATGGCCTCTTTCTGGTCAAATAACCTCTGGCTATGGGTATAGAACAGATCCAATCAATGGAAGATATTTAAAACACACAGGCATTGATATTTCCGGGAAGCATAGAGACTTTGTAAAAGCAGTAACAAAAGGTAAAGTAAGTTTTGTTGGCAGTCAGAATGGATTTGGAAATTGTATTGAAATAGAACATAATATTAACGGTGATAAATTCTACTCTTTTTATGCTCATTTATCTGAAATAGATATAGTGTTATATCAAGAAGTAGATAAAGGACAAGTTATAGCAAAAGAAGGTGGAGATCCAAGATCAGATCCAAACCCTGGTTGGACAACAGGTCATCATCTACATTTTGAAATAAGAACTTCTAGTGGATTTGGAAATGATATTGATCCTTACTCTAAACTAAATTAGTTTTATTTATAACAAAAAATGTAGTGATTTAAAGTCACTACATTTTTATTATTTTATACTATCTTTTATTACTTCTGATGCAATTACAAGACCTGCTACAGAAGGAACAAAAGAAACACTTCCTAAAGTATTGCCATACTCTTTTTTTTCTTCTTTATTTTTTTCAATACTAGTCTCTATAGAATATACTACCTTTTGAGACTTTATACATAAGTATTTTAATTTTTTTCTTACCACTTTTGCAAGAGGACACACACTAGTTTTATATATATCATCTACTCTTATATCTAAAGGATTTAATTTATTTCCCATACCCATACATGATATGCACTTAATATTTTCTTTATTACATTTTTGTATAATAGCTATTTTGGCATCTACGTTATCCACAGCATCAACAACATAATCTATATCTTTTGTTATTATTGAATCTATATTATTTGCATCAACATTTAATTTAATTGCTATAACATCAATATCAGGATTAATATCATTAATTCTTTCTTTTGCTACAGTTACTTTTTCTTTTCCTACAGTAGAGTTTAGTGCTATGATTTGTCTATTTATATTTGTAATATCTACTTCGTCCCTATCTACTATAGTAACTTTGCCAATACCAATTCTTGCCAAAGCTTCTAATGTATATGAGCCCACACCACCTATTCCACAAATACATACATGCATTGATTTAATTTTATTCATATTTGTTCCTAATAAAATTTTTGTTCTTTGATATATCTCTTCTTTCATAAGCCTTTTTATTTTCTCCTTCTTAGTATAAGTCCTGGCTCTACTCTATCACATGGTATATATATTTTAACTTGTTGTCCTTTTACTCCTGGATTTATTTTTTCAATAGGGTTTCCATTTTTTATATCATACAGTTCTTCTATCTCAAAGTTAAAATTTTCCATACTGTCACAAAAAAGCAATTCTAATTTGTCATTTATACTTAATTTATTTTTTATTTCAACTATTGTAAGTCTTGAATTTACTTCATCTTTTTTTATTACTTTTGCACCATATTCATATTTTAAATTTTCGCTTTTACCATCAAAATCATGAATGTCTTGATTTTTATCATCAATAAAATAAAACTCAGATAATCCTCTAGTTTTTACTTTTTCTAATTCTTCTAAATATTTTGTATAGTCAAATTCTTCTTCTTTTCCAATTTTCTTTAAACGATTATATTCATCTATTGCTTGTCTATAAGCCCTTACAACTGTTGCCAAATAATAATCTGTTTTTAATCTTCCTTCTATTTTCAAGCTATCGATGTCTAATTTATCTAATTTAGGTATTTGTTTGATTAAACACATATCTTTAGATGAGAATAAATATGTTCCTTTTTCATCAAAATCAATATCAATAACGCTAGATTTATCATTTACTTCCGTTGCTGTTATATTATATTGCCATCTACATGGTTGAGAACAATCTCCAAGATTAGCGCATCTATTTGATAAGTATTTACTAAGATAACATCTTCCTGAATAAGCAAAGCAAATTGCTCCATGAATAAACATTTCTACTTCTAAGTCTTTTGGTTTATTTTTCATTATATATTCAATTTTTTCTTTGTTTAATTCTCTTGACAAAATCACTCTTTTTGCTCCATACTTATGCCAAGCATTAGCTGAGTTTAGACTAACCGTATTTGCTTGTGTGCTAATATGAATTTCCATATTAGGTGCTATTTGTTTTATCATAGATATAACACCAATATCGCTAGCAATTATAGCATCAGCTTTTATTTTATCTAGTTTTTTTATTTGCTGTTCTATTTCACTATAATCTTCATCATTGGCATAAATATTTAAAGCAACATATACTTTTTTTTCTATACTATGTGCATATTTTATTGTTTCTTCTAATGTATCATCATTTAGCTCAGCTCTTGATCTTAAAGATAGCTTAGCTGTGCCTGCATATATTGCATCTGCACCATACATAAATGCTATTTTTGCTTTTTCTAAAGATCCTGCTGGAGCTAATAATTCTAACTTTTTCATATATGCATTCCTTTCAAAATAAAAAGGCTAAAAATTCAATAATCTCTTTTTTATCCTTTAGTTATAGTGTTTATTATATCACTTAATGTCGTTTTTTGCAAGAAAAAGAGCCCTAAGAGCTCTTTTGTATTTGTTTATTTAATACTATTTTCTATTAATATATATAGTATATATACTGTTTCCACGATATTTTCCAGTTATAGGATCAAAATCATCTTCACCATCATAAGTAAAAGCACTAAGTTCAATATTAGAAATGATATTTTTAGTTCTATTATCGCCTACTATTTTTATTGAAGTACATTTTGTTTCTTCATTAAATGTATCTTTTGTTATATGATAATATGGCTTTCCAGCTATTAAATTTACATCATCATACAAATAAAATTGTACCTTTGGATACATTAAATAGGCTTGATCTGGATTTAATATTATCTGGTCTATAACCTCACCTGTATCCATAGTAAATTTTATGTTATATCCAATTTTACATTTTTGTGCATTTTCATACTTTTCCCAATATTGTTTCCAAATATTTTGGTAATTTGATCCTTGAATTATTTCTTCGTTTGTGGCAACAGCATAAAATATTCCCATTATATTTTCAGCGTTCCATATTGAATAATAATTAGTTACCAACTTTTTTTTACCATTTTCATTTACGTATAGTCCTATTTTAATTGGATTATTATCTATATACTTTTGTTCAATTTTTTTCGACGGTTCACTAATTTGTTCTATATTTTTATTCAAATTTTCTTTAATCTGTTTGTCTTTAAGTTCAATATGCTTTTTATATACATATATAGAAGATATAGTAGATATCACAAAAAAAATAAAAACAAAAATTAAAATTATAAAACGTTTTTTCATATTTTACACATCCTTAAAGGCAATTAAACTATATTCATATTATATAATATTTAATTTATCCATGACAAAAAATACTCCATCAGACATCTGCATTCCAAGCCAGCTGCAAAATGTTATATATATGTTTATTATTACATCTGGTGATATAAACATCATCATAATTGCTCCTATTACTATAAAAGGTCCAAAAGGTATATACCCATCAGATTCTTTTTTCTTTAATATTAATAATATTCCTCCAATTATTGCACCCAGGAAAAAAGATATAAGAGTTATTACAAGAATTTTTTTTATTCCAAAAATAAAGCCTAATGCTGCCATTAGCTTTACATCTCCAAATCCCATACCCTCTTTTTTGAATATCAATATAGAAATTAATCCTAACCCCCAAAATATCGCTCCACCAATTATTGCAGCAAAAATATATTTCCACCAATTAGTTAAATCACAGAAAAAATTTATCATACCAGCTAAAATTATTATTATATGTGTTTCATCTGGAATAAGTTGATATTTATAATCAATTGAAAAAGCAATTAAAAGAGCTACTGTTACTATAGCATACAAATATGACATTAATATGTTTCCAACAAAATACACAAATAAATTAAATAGTATTAAACAAATCACACTATATTTTATATCTATTTTATAATTACAAAATAGAGTTTTTAAGAACTCTTTATATGTTATTTTTTCCGAAACAACTGGAGGTAATTTTTTTATCAAATGCCCTACTACTTGTCCCATAAATATAGCGAGAAAGCTTATAATTATATAATGTAAATATGACATTATTTTTCTCCTTCTTGTTTTTTTAGATAACTATTTAAAATTTTTCTTTCTATCGGTCTTTTTATTTTTGTAAGTATCCATTCTTTCTTTTGAATAGGATTTACTAAAATAGTTGTAAGGCCTATCCTATTTCCTCCCCAAATATCTGTAAACATTTGATCTCCAACCATTGCCACATTTTCTATTGGGACTCCTGATATTTCAAGAACTCTTCTATATCCTTTTAAGAAAGGCTTATTTGCTCTATGATAATATTTCATTCCTAAGTCTTTTGATATTTTTTCAACTCTTTTTGTCATTGGACAATTTGTCAATATATATAATTCTATACCTTTTTCTTCTATTTCAAAGGCCCATTTTTTAAGTTGTTCTGTACATTTATAATTATGATCTACCAAAGTATTATCCATATCAAGCATAACTAGTTGTATATTATTTTCTTTTAAAAGTTCATATGGAATATCTTCTACTTTATTATATGCAAAGTCAGGATAAAATCTTTTAAGTATCCCGCCTTTTGTTTTTTTTCTACTGTTTTTTTTAATGTTTGCCATATATTTACCATCCTCTTTATTACATTTATATATTACTATATTAAATCTAATTTTGCAATATACTTTAAAAAAATAGTACTATTTTTACATTATATTTCAAAAATTGACTGCTTTTTATATGTCTGCATTATATATTTGCTAAAGCATTGTTTTTTATGTAAATCTATGATATACTCTATACATAAATTTTAAAAGGAGTGAAGTTAATATGACCTCTGATGGGAAAATCAAAGTTCCTCTTATGCTTCTTAAAAAATCTAATTGTAATTTTTGTGAAATAGCTATATATCACAATATAGATGCAAAAAGATTTGAATTTAAAGAAGTATGCAAAACTACTCAAAAGCCTTGTGCGATAATACATTTAGATGAATCTGGATATTTTGTTGTTCCAAATAGCATCTTAGAGTTGCTCAAGCATAAGACAAGACCAAATTTAGGTTTTTTCTTAATTCAAAATACTCTTTACATGGAAGAATATTAAAAATTCAGGATCTTCATTAAAAAAGAATGTTTAGTTTATAACTAAACATTCTTTTTTTGTTTTACTTTTTAATATTATATTTTATATTTAGTCTTTTAAAAATTTAAAAAATGTGATATACTAATTATCAAATTACGAAAGGTGGACTTTATATGGAAAATACAAATATTTATGAAATATTAAAAAAAAGAGAGTTAATACAGCAAATTACATTTGAAGACGAATTTAAAAATTTAGTATCCAATGAAAAAACTCATGTTTATCTTGGAATAGATCCAACAGCTGACAGTATTCACATTGGTCATTTTATTCCTCTTATGATGATGTCATATTTTCAAAAATGTGGGCATACTCCTATAATATTAATTGGAGGTGGTACTGCTTTTATTGGAGATCCAAGTGGAAAAACTGATATGAGAAAAATGCTTTCAAAAGAAGATATTTCTAAAAATGTTGATAATATCATAAAGCAAGTTAGTAAATTCGTATCATTTGAAGGGAATAATGCTGCAATAATTGTAAATAATGGAGATTGGATTCTAGATTTAAATTATATGGAATTTATTCGTACATATGGCGTGCATTTTAACGTAAATAGAATGTTAAGTGCTGAGTGTTTTAAACAACGTATGGAAAAAGGTCTTACATTTTTTGAATTTAACTACATGTTAATGCAAAGTTATGACTTTTTAAAACTATTTGAAAATTATAGTTGTAAAATTGAAATTGGTGGAGATGATCAATGGTCAAATATGCTAAGTGGAGTTGAACTAATAAGAAAAATTCATAAAGATGGTAGCTTTTGTATAACTTGTCCTTTACTTTTAAATGCTGAAGGAAAAAAAATGGGTAAGACTGTAAATGGTGCTATATGGTTAGATGCTTCTAAAACAAGCCCCTACGAGTTTTATCAATATTGGAGAAATATCACAGATACAGAAGTACGAGATGTTTTAAAAATGCTTACATTTATTCCTATGGAGGAAGTAAATAGATTATCAAGCCTTGAAGGTGAAAAAATAAATGATGCAAAAAAAATAGCTGCTTTTGAAATCACAAAATTAATTCATGGTGAGAATGCCGCTATAGAATCAAAGAAAATATCTGAAGATTTATTTGAAAATCAAAGCGATAATAATAATATGCCCAAAATTACTATAGATTCCTCATCTTTATTGAAAGATGGTCTAAATATTCTTGATATTCTTATCAAATCTAATATTGTTCCTTCAAAAAGTCAAGGAAAAACACTTATCTTGCAAGGAGCTATATCTCTTGATGAAGAAAAAATTACTGATCCTTTATACATAGTGCCAATATCAAGTTTTGATAAAGGCTTTATAGTACTTAGAAAAGGTAAGAAAATATTTATTAAAATCGAATTGATATAAGAGGAGGATTTATGCAATATACAAAAGGTGAAGAAATTGCAAATTCAATTACACATGGTATTGGTGCTTTATTTGCAATTGCAGGTCTAATTATTATGATTATTTTTTCAGCTTTCACAGGAGATGTTTGGAAAATAGTAAGTGTAACAATTTATGGAGTAACTCTTGTTATTTTATATACTTTTTCAACATTATATCATGCTATAACAAATAAAAAAGCAAAAAAATTCTTGCAAATATTTGATCACTCTTCAGTTTATTTATTAATTGCCGGAACATATACTCCTTTTTCTCTTGTCACTTTGAGAAACTGCAGCTACAAAGGTTGGTTAATATTTGGAATTGTTTGGGCAGTTGCATTATTTGGAATATTTATGCAAACAGTGTTTCCAAGAAGATTCAAATTTTTAAATGTTTCTTCGTATGTACTGGTTGGTTGGATTATTATTTTTGTAATGAAAGACTTAATACAAATGCTCTCGCTTTCTAATTCAGTAAATGCCTTATGGTTACTCCTTGCTGGTGGAATAGCTTATACAATTGGAGTTATATTTTACTCACTTAAAAAAATGAAATATTTCCATTTTATATGGCATTTATTTGTACTTATAGGTTCAATACTACATTTTATAGCAATTATGTTTTATATTATATAGCAAAATATAAAATCTCTTGTAATATTTACTACAAAGTATCTATTAACAAGAGATTTTCATATTTTATTTTAAAAAAATCTTTACTTATTCTTATACCTATGTTATAATACATATACATGTGGCCCCTTGGTCAAGCGGTTAAGACGCGACCCTCTCAAGGTCGAATCATGGGTTCGATTCCCGTAGGGGTCACCACATAAAGCATTTAGAATTTTAATTTTTTCTAAATGCTTTTTTAAAATTATCCTTATTTTTTTAAGTATATTTTTTTGCATATTACACAGCATATTTCTAGGTGATAATATGAAAATATACCATAAAATAGAAGAAATTAATAATATAAATCAACTAGTCTTATATGTTGATTATCCAGATGAGTATGAATTTGGATTAGACTTTGATAGTATTAAAAAAAATATAAATTCTGTTGCAGATACAATACGTTCTTATGCAATGAAA
The DNA here is from genome assembly GCA_036660635.1 of Clostridia bacterium. Classification (GTDB taxonomy): domain Bacteria; phylum Bacillota; class Clostridia; order TANB77; family CAG-465; genus CAG-465. The sequence goes on from JAVXAF010000001.1 coordinate 102,826, forward strand.
AATATTGGAAATATAAAAGACAACACTGTCCTTTTAGTTCTAAATGGTGTTGTTGTTGGTACTATATTAATAACTCAATTAACATCACCTAAATTAGAGACGATTGTTCAAAATCCCACCTCACAAATAGAAAGTTCTATAAGCGATACTTTAAATGATAAAAATAGCGAAGATGCTAATTTAAAAAATATTGAAAACCTTACCAATAAAAATTTAAGTAAATCGGCTCCTACAAATCAAAATTCTACTGACATAGTACCACCTCCCACAAATTCAGATAAAATTAAGCCTTCTCCATCTCCTGTTCCACCTGTACAAAAAGAAAAAATGATAAACTTAAAACTAAATAACGGAAAAATTATTTCTATAAGACTAGAAGATTATATTATAGGTGTTGTAGGTGCGGAAATGCCCGCTTCTTTTAATATAGAGGCACTAAAAGCTCAAGCCGTTGCGGCAAGAACTTACGCACTTAAAAAATCTTCTAGCGGTATAACTCTAACTGCCAGTACTTCAGATCAAGTATATAAAACAAATAATGAACTGAAATCTCAGTGGGGGAAGTTATATGACACTTATTATAACAAAGTTAAAAATGCTGTCGATACAACTAACAGCGAATATATAACATATGCTGGAAACTATATAGATGCTCTTTATTTTTCTTGTAGTAATGGTAAAACAGAAGATTCTATAAATGTTTGGGGGAATTCCTTTTCCTATTTGAAAAGTGTAGATAGTTCATTTGATAAGAATGCAACTAATTATTTAAAAAATCAAAGCATCCCTAAATCTACTATTTCTTCAAAATTTGGAGTAGATTTAAAATCTATATCTCAAATTTCTATAAAAGGAAAAACCATTGGAGATAGAGTAAGAATAGTTACTATATGTGGTAAAGACTTTACAGGTGTTCAAGTACGAACAAAACTAGGATTACGCTCTGCTGATTTTGACATATCAGAAGATACAAATAACATAATTTTTACAACAAGAGGTTATGGGCATGGCGTTGGAATGAGTCAGTATGGTGCAAATAGTATGGCCGCATCTGGTAAAAATTATAAGGAAATTTTAAAACATTATTATACTGGAATACAAATAAAAAAATAGAAATTATCCCTATAGCATATCTTAAAAACTGATATTTTATAGGAATAATTTATTTATTTACTTATTTACTATAACCTCATTGGGACTATTTCCTGTTTCAAATATATTTTTTATATTTTCAAATGTATCATTTGCTATCTTATTTAAAGCCTCTTTTGTGAAAAAAGCTTGATGCGAAGTAATAACAACATTTGGCATAGAAAGTAGTATTGATAAATCTTTGTCTCTTACATAAGAATTTGACATATCATTTAAGAAAAATTCTTCTTCATCTTCATACACATCAAGACCAAGTCCACCTATTTTTCCCTCTTCTAGTTTTTTAATTAAACTATCAGTATCAATGAGTTTTCCTCTACTAGTGTTTATTATTATTACTCCTTCTTTCATTTTAGCTATACTTTCTTTATCTATCATTTTACTAGTTTGTTTTGTTAAAGGGCAATGTAATGATATTACATCTGATTTTTTATATAGTTCATCTAAAGTAACGTACTTAAATCCTAATTCTTTTTCAGCGTTTTCATCTTTAAACAGATCATATGCTATAACATTAGTACCAAAACCTTTCATTATTTTAATAAATACTTTTCCTATTTTGCCTGTTCCAATAACCCCGACTGTTTTACCATTAATATCAAATCCTAATAAGCCATTTAATGTAAAGTTATATTTTTTAGTTCTTTGATATGCTTTATATATTTTTCTATCAATACTCAAAAGAAGTGCTACAGCATGCTCCGCCACTGCATATGGTGAATATGCTGGAACTCTTACAACCTTTATACTCTTATTCATATTTTTTATATCCACATTATTAAATCCTGCACAACGTAGGGCAATTAATTTTACCCCACATTTTTTTAAAATATTTATTGTCTCTTTGTCAACAATGTCGTTAACAAATATACATACAACGTCAAAACCAATTGCAAGTGGAGCTGTCTCCCTATTTAATTTTGACTCAAAATATGTTATGTTATATTCATATTTTTTATTATATTCATCAAATAAATTTCTATCATATTCTTTAGTATCAAAAAATGCTATTTTTATCATATATATCACCAATTCTTTCAATTTATCATTATATCATCTTTATTAGTATATCTCAATATATTTTAAATATTAATTAAAAATTTAGAAATATAAATCATAAATATTAAATATAGCTACAAAAAAACTTACAAACATTTTATAATTTGTAAGTTTTTTATATGGTGCCCTAAATCCACACGTATGCGAAATTATGACTAAAAGATTTAATTAAATCTATCTGATATTTAAATTATATCATTTTCTTTATTTTTTTCAAGTGGTGTATGGAAAATTTATGATATTTATAGTATAATTTTGTTAGTGGTGATAGATATGAAAGTATTAAGTTTAACAGAGCCATGGGCAACTCTTATAAAAGATAAAAAAAAGTTTATTGAAACAAGAAGCTGGCAGACAAACTATCGTGGAGAATTGTTTATCCATGCAAGTTTAACTAAAATTCCCAAATATGCCTTAGAAAATACTGAATTAATGAGTATTGTTGGAGATTCTAAAATGAACTATGGATACATTATTTGTAAGTGTAAGCTAGTAGATTGTGTTTATATGGACGAGGATTTTTTGAAACAAATTAAATTGAATCGTCAAGAACATACTTGTGGTGAATATGAGATTGGTAGATATGCTTGGATTTTAGAAGATATAGAAGTATTAAAAGAACAAATAAAAGCTAAAGGGTCATTAGGCATCTGGAATTATTATAATGAATTAGACATAATGGATATTATGAGTGAAATCAATTATGGGTGGATGGATAAGAATTTTGTATTACATAGTGAAGTTGATAATTTATTCTCTGATAATTATATTTTGCAAACACCAAGTGATGTCATCAAAAATAAAATGGGAGTTTGTTGGGATCAAGTAGAATTGGAAAGATACTATTTTAAAAATAATGACTGGGATATTAAAACATATTTCATAGTACATTACGATGGCGATAAATGCCCAACCCACACCTTTCTAACATTTAAAAAAAATGGTAAATACTACTGGTTTGAACATTCTTGGAAGAAATATAGAGGAATCTATAGCTATGATTCTATAAATAATTTATTATTTGATGTAAGAGATAAATTTATTAAATATGAACTAAATGAAAACTATACAAAACAAAATTTATTTGTGCGTGAATATAAAAAGCCAAACTATCATATTTCTGTACAAGATTTTTATAGTCACTGCGAAACTGAAAAATATATTGATTTGGGAATATTATAAGTAGATTGTACCCTATGGAACATACAATGAAACTTTATGAATCAAATTTTGATAATTTAAAAAGTGGTAAAAAAAGAGAATACAGACTTATTAATTTTGGTTTTGAGTTCATCACTCATATTGATTTTCTTTTTCTTGATTATTATCATATCGCACTCTTTCTTTGCAATAACGCATAAAAAAATCAACCATTTTCAGATTGATTTAA
>JAVXAF010000002.1:0-93221 GCA_036660635.1 Clostridia bacterium
ATTATTCTCTTAAACCAAGAGTATTTGTATTTATTCAGCCTAACTATACAAAAAACGGCATAATAAAAGAGCTATATTTCTATAACTCTTATTAACTTATTTATTCAATTTAAACTACAGTTTATCTTTTACAGCCCTATAATTTATATTATTTATATCTATATCTCGTTTTGGACAATCATATTTTTTAGCATAACAATATTCTTTTGGTCTTTCGCCATAAACTTTACATTTACCATTGGCAATATAGTTTGAACATGCTTTACATACAGGTGTTATAACTTCGAAATATGGGTCGTTTTCAATACTCATACTATTACTTATTTCTCTTTTCATTCTAATACCTCCATTTCAAAATAATATTTACCATCCTTATAATTAGTTTTGGTTACAAAAAAGTTTGTATCTCTTTTCAATAATACTTCATCCTGATATTTATACTTATTTACCGCATAATCTTTAATACTTAATGCCCCGTCAAATGCTTTTGGTACTTTTATTTGCATTATAATATTTCTACCTTGCTCTTCTGGTTTAATTTTACTCGTTGATATAAAGACACTATCCTTTATTATAGTTTCACTTAAATTCATTATAACTTTATGAGATACATTAATACTATTTTCAAATCCAACAAAGTTTTGTATAATTCCACCTCTATATACAATTATATCTTCCTCCAGTGGATGTGATTTATTTATGGCGCTATCTAGTATATTAATTTTTTCTTGTATTAAAGGTGTTATATTGTTTGTTCTTATGGCTTTATTAATTTTGGTAGCATTAAATCCTGTATAATCTTTTATAGTATCTTTTTCCTCATCTGTTAATTCTAATTCATCTTCAAATACTGGTAGTGTTGTACTTCTACAAAATGGATGCATTGGTGGGTAATTGTTACCAGTTCGAGCAGATTCTACTTTAAATACCTTACCATTTAAATTTTTACAAATTTCAGATGTTCTATTATCCAAATAAGCAGAATATCTATAATAAATTATACCATCATCTTTATATGATTGCAACTCTGCAAAAATAAGACTTGCAAAAAGAGGAGAAATTTTAAATATTGTTGCCATAGAAAATAGATTTTTAAAGTTGGCAGATGGGACCTATTTTAAGATATGTTTGCTTGGGGGAATTTTTAAGTAAAATATAGTAAAAAATAGGAAAAATGGGTAAAAATAAAATAAAAAAATATCAAGCCAATCTTTAATGAAAAGCTTGATATTTTACTTTTAACTTGGAGCTGAGAGTCGGATTCGAACTGACGACCTGCGGTTTACAAGACCGCTGCTCTACCAACTGAGCTATCCCAGCATTTGCAATTCATATGGTGACCCGTGGGAGAGTCGAACTCCCCACTCCGCCGTGAAAGGGCGATGTCTTAACCGATTGACCAACGGGCCTAGTGGTGAGCTATCCGCGATTCGAACGCGGGACAACTTGATTAAAAGTCAAGTGCTCTGCCAGCTGAGCTAATAGCCCACAAAATGGATTGCTCATATATAATACAATAATATTGGGTAAAAGTCAATACTTTTAATTAAAAAAGTCAATAAATATAGTACAAATGAAAAATAGCAAATAAAAATGTCGAAAAACATAGGGTTTTATCTATATTTGTAAGATAATAGTATATTAATTGACATTATGTAAATGCAATGCTAAAATAATTTTGGTGATCGCAAAATGTTTTTTATCTTTGAGTTTTTTGTCTATATAATTTATTTTATTCTTAAGCTATATTCCATTGTAGACAAATATTATATATTTTCTAGTTCGGGGAGCAAGCTGAGAAAATATATAGAAAAAGATCTGCAAAATGTAGCTAGCAATTTGAGCTTACATAATTTTATATTTTTCCCTTTTAGAAAATTTTTATCTAAAATGCGATCACAAAAGGTATATAGGCAGTATTTAATTAAACTGCTTATATACTTAGTTATAATTAATATAAAAATTTTGATTTCATATGATTTTTTATTCGCAAATTTTTTTTCAATACAGTTATTCAAAAAAAATATTGATATTATTTCTTTTTTTGGTAAGTATTCATTATTTTTAAAAGTAATATATTTATTCTTATTTTCATTTTTAGTCATAAACTTTATAAATAAAGTATATAAAAGCATAACAAAATTTAAAAAATATCCTGAAAGTAATATTATAGAATTAAATCCTGAAAGAAATATATATTTAGGCAATAATAATGAGGTGGTTTTTAAAAAAGAAGGTCTTTTTCAAAATATTTTAATAACAGGAAGTATTGGCAGTGGAAAAACTAGTTCGGCCATTTCTAATCTTTTGTATCAGTTACTTAGCTCTAGTATGTGTGGATTAATTATAGATATAAAAGGAACTTATAAAAATATACTAAAACAGATGATTGAAAAATTAAATTTAGATATTAAAGTAAAAGAAATTTCTTTAGACAATGAGTTTGTGTATAATCCTATTGATAGGAATGATTTAAGTAGTAGTGAAATAGCAAGTAGGTTAAAAAAAGTTTTGGAACTTGTTTCAAGAAATAATAATTCCGATTCGTACTGGTTAGATAAAGCTAAAGGTTATATATCTGATTTTATAACAATTATCAGAGTAACAAACAAATATGTGGATTTTTTAAAACTTCATGAGATTATTATAAATGAAAAAATATTAAAAGAAACTTTATTAAGTGTTAAAAATAAAGTATTAAATAATAAGTTTTCTGATGAAGATCTGTTTAAAATAAATAATGCACTTGGTAATTTGAAAAATGAATTTTTGAATTTAGATGAAAGAACCAAAAATATAATTAAATCAGAAATAACAAGAATAACATCACCATTTGTAAGTGACTATAATTTATACAACAAATTTTGTGGAAAATCTGAAAATATAGATTTTTCTACTGAATTAGTGATTTTATCAATAGATATAGGTAAAAACGAAGAAATAGCAAAAATTATAGCAACATATATCAAATTAGAATTTCAAAAATTTGTTCTTTCACAAGAAGGACCTAAAAAAGAAATGTTTTTTGTATGTGATGAATATCAAAGCGTAGCTAATGAAAATGATGCTGATTTTTTTTCTATTTCTAGAGAATTCAAATGTATAAATATTATTAGTATGCAAAGCTATAGTTCTCTAAATAATACATTGGTAAATCAAAATGCTGCAAAAACAATAATTCAAAATTTAGTAAATAAAATTTGGTTTAGAAATGATGATGTGTATACTGTAAGAGAAATAATAAATCAAATAGGGAAGGAAACCCACAAGGTAAAATCAATTGGCTATAGTGAAAACAGCTATAATTCTAAATATAATGCACTTAATAAGAATTTTAAAGATATAAAATCTGGACTTACACAAAGTTACAGTATAAATGAAAAAGTTGAATATAAATTTAATGAAGAATATCTTACATTACAGTTAAAAGCTTTTGAGGCAGTTATACTATGCAGTGATGGGAAGAGTATGAAATTATTTAGTAAAGTAAAATTAAAGAGGTGGGATGAAAATGAAAGATCTATTAAAAAATAAAAATAAAATGATTTTGGTATTTGTGATAGCTATTATTATTAGTGTTTTTATGACTAATATTTATGCTGCGTCTCAAGAACCAATTCTTGTAAATAAAATAAATTTGGCGCTAAAAAAAATACAAGGCTATCTTGTTAAAATATCAGCTCCAGCAGCTGGAGTTGCAATAGCTTCGGGGGTTTTAATAAGAAAATTAAGCTTTGGGAGTGAAGAAAAAATGGTTATTGGCAGAAAAATAATAATAAATGCAATTGTAGGGTATGCAATAATTATTTCAATTGACATAATAATAAAATTTATAAATACTTTAATATAAGAAAATATGGATGCAAATAATATACTAGATAATATAAATACAATTGCAGAAAAACTATATAAATCTATTGAAATTGAAGTATATCCTATTTTGGATAAAATAGTAAATATTGGACCTAAAATTTTAAAAGAAGAGCCTCTTAAAAAAATTTTTTTTGAAAACAGAATAAATGGAATAACGGTAATAGCTAATTCATTAATATTGCTTTTTTTAATGTATTATATATGCACACAGTTACTAAGTATATATAATGGAAATAAGGCAGATAACATTTTAATGTTTATAGTTAAAATAGTAATAATAAGTATTGTTATAAATAATTCTTATTATATTTGCTCTGAAATTTTAAATATCTTTGAACTTTTTTCAAATGCCATAGATGAGGTTATTTTCAAGTCTATTGGAAAAGAGGCAACTTTTAATGAACTTAAAGAAATTATAATAAATATTAAAGATATATTAAATTCGGATTATATTAGCTTAGAGGGTATAATTAAAGGAATTCTTTCTTTTGGAAGCGTTACTGTACTTATAAATTTTGCAATTAGATATGTGACAATAATTTTTTTAATAATTATTTCTCCGATTGGACTTGCTTGTATGGCTAGCGAGTTGACACAGGAGTTTTCAAAGACATGGTTTAAACTATTTATTTCTAATTTATTAATTCAAATAATTGTAAAAATTATAATTTTTATACCTTTAGCTTTTAGTAAAACTAGCGATATCATATATAAAGTTATATTGGTAGGAGCTATATATATGATATACAGAATTAACAATTTTGCAAAAGAAATAACAAGTAAATTTGTTTCAACAAAATCAAAAACAAATATTTTCAGAGGGTGATATATGATAGATAAAAAAGTAAGAGTATATATGAACTATAAAAGAAAAAATAAATGGCTTGGGATAATAGAGTATAAATCTTTGAGTGCTTTTTTAATATATTCATTTATAGTTGGAGCTATTATTAATTTACTTCCAATTTGCTTTGAATGGTCAGTATATATTTTCCTGTTTTTAGTATTTCCTCTTTTAGGACTTTTGCTAGTTAATGTTAATGGAAATGATATACTAGATATGATTAATGATATATTTTCTTTCAATAAAATAAAAGGAATTTACGTTAAAAATGTACAAAGTGTAAAAAAATTTAAAAAAATAGTATATAAATAATAATAAAATCAAATTTAATGAGAATTCATTTTGATTAAATGTATTGTAAATTATAAAAAACAATGATATAATTAAGTCCAACATATAAAAGTGGGAGAATTGTTTTATGAAAATACAAAGAAAAGATAAAATGGAACTTTGCGATACTGAAGTATCAGATTTGTTTATATTAAATTATATGAGTACTTTAGAAGAAAATGATGTTAAAGTATATATGTATATGCTTTTTTTATCTCAAAAAAATATTGAAATGGAAAAGTCTACAATTGCTAAAAAAGCAGGAATATCTGAGCAAGAGTTAGAAATTGCTTTTGATAGACTCCAATTAGAATCTCTTATTACAAAAACAACTCAAGGATATATAATAACTGATCTAAAAGAAGTAGAAATAAACAAAACATATATTCCAAAAATTGAACCTAAGAAAACAAAAAATCAAACAGACCAAGAAAGGAAAAGAATAGCTGCCGCAACCGCAATAAATGAAAGTTTCTTTCAAGGAATAATGTCACTAGGCTGGTATACTGATATAAGTACAATGTTTGAAAATTATATGTTTTCTGAAGAAGTAATGATTGCACTATTTCATTATTGCCAAGAAAGAAAAGCGTTAAATAAAAAATATGTTCATGCGGTTGCAGAAACATGGTATAAAGGTGAAGTTAAAACCTTCGAACAATTAGAGGAATTTTTAGAAAACTATGATAAAATAATTAAAATAAAACAAAAAATATGTAAAGCTTTGAGAATAAACAGAAACTTTACAAAATATGAAGAACAATATATTGATGTATGGATAAAAGACTTTGGATATGATTTTGAAATGATAGAGGAAGCTTTAAAAAGAACCGTGTCTAAGTCAAATCCAAGTATAAATTATGTTAATGGCATTTTATCTAATTGGAATAAAAAAGGATTTAAATCGCCAAAAGATTTAGAAAAAGAAGTAAAACCTACTAAAAGTATAACTGATAGTGGGGCAAAGACTAAGGTAAAATATCAAAACTATGAGCAAAGAAATTATGAAGATTTAGAATCATTTTATGATAATATGTAGTATTAGAAGGGGTGAGTAATTTGGATAATGATTTATACAGAAAATTAAAAAGGCAATATGATATTAAAAAACAAATAGCAGTTGATAAAGCAAATGTTAAAAAGAAAAAAATATATGAAGAAAATCCAAAATTACAAGAAATAGAAGACCAAATTAATGGACTTGCATTAGATATCACTAAAAAGATATTAAATTCAGATAAGATAACAAGGCAAATAGAACAAGAAAATATGAGTATGAAACTTTCTAAATTGAGTGATAAACTAGATAGTGAATTTAAAAAAATTAATATAAAAAAAGAAAGCTTAAAACCAATATTTGAATGTGAAACTTGTCAAGATACTGGATTTGTAACAAAAGATGGTCAAACAAAGCAATGTAATTGCTTCTTACAAGCACTTATAAATGAAACGTATAAACAATCCAATGTAACAAAATTAGAGGAAGAAAATTTTTCTACATTTGATATTGGATTTTATGCAAAAACTCCAAATAAACAAAAGTATGGAATTGAAAAATCCCCTTTAGAAAACATAGAACAAATAAAAAATATATCATATGAATTTTCTAAAAATATATACAAAAAAGATCAAAAAAATTTACTTTTTATCGGTAATACAGGCTTAGGTAAAACATTTTTGGCCAACTGTATAGCTGCCGAGGTTATAAATAGTGGAAAAACTGTTATTTATCAAACAGCACCGGTTTTAATGGATAAAATTATTACGTATAAATTTTCATATGATAAAAAAGATATAGAAAAAGATCAATATAACAAAATATTTGATGTTGACTTACTTATAATTGATGATCTTGGAACAGAGACGATGACTAATAATAAGTTTACAGAACTATTTAATATAATTAATACAAGGTTATTACGAAATAAGAAAATAATAATATCTACTAATTTAACTTTAAATGAATTATATAAGCAATATGATGAAAGAGTTATATCAAGGCTTATTGGAAACTTTACAATATGTAAATTTGTAGGAGACGATATCAGGCTAAAGAAAAAAAGAATTAATTAAAAATAAAAAAAGAGAATTAAATTTCTCTTTTTTCTTTTGCTTTTTCATCACGTTTTTTCTCTATTTTTAAAAGTTGTTCATATAATTTTTCTTCACGCTCGGAAAGATTAAGCGGCATATCAATATGAATAATTAAAAGTAAGTTCCCTCTTGTCTTGTCTTCAGTAATATATCCTTTGGATGGAACTGTTACTATTTGGTTATAAGACAGATGCTTGGGAAGAGTTATAAAAAGTTTTTCACCCATTACTATAAGCTTTTGCTTTCCACCTAAAGCAGCTATTGCAGGAGAAATAGTAATAGTTTTTTCTAAATCAATTCCATTTAATTTATATTCAGAGTTATTTAACAATTTCACATGTATTATAAGGTCACCATTTTTACCACCGTTTTTGCCTGGGTTTCCAAGAGCGGCCAGTCTGATTTTATCACCATTTTTAATTCCAATCGGTACATTAACAGAAAAAGTTTTCAATCCAGATTTGTACGATTTTATTGCGATTTTTTTCTCTACACCAAAAAAGCCTTCTTCTAAAGTTACTTCTAAATGAGTTATTATATCTTTTCCTTTGACAGGCTTTTGCTTTATTTTTTTATCTTCTTTAGGTGCATTATTTATATCACCAAAGTTTTGTGCTTCATCTTTTTTAAATCCAAGTATAGTTGTAAGAAGATCGTTTATAACGGTTACTCCGGATCTAAATTCATACTTAACATTTGACAAACTAGAATCTCCCGATACAATACCATATCCATATCTTGAAACTTGTCTATCATATTTACGTCTTTTTTCTTCATTTGTAAGTGTATTGTATGCTTCATTTATATCTTTGAATTTAGTTTCAGCCTCATTACCTTTATTTGTATCTGGGTGGTATTTTTTGGCCATTTTCCTATATGATAGCTTTATTTCTTCTTTAGAACTTCTTCTATTTACTCCAAGTATTTCATAATAGTTTTTGTATTTCATATATGTACTCCTCTTAAATCAATTTATGTTTTTAACTTTTTTACATTATATCACATTTTACGCAATTTTCAAGAATATCCCCTTGCTTTTTTGTTTTTTTTCTAGTATAATGATAAAGTATAATGATGGAGGTATATAATAATGGACGTTAATGACGAGAACTTCTTGAAGGCACAAAAAATTGTACCTGTTAAAATTGAAGATGAAATGAAAAAATCATATATAGATTATGCTATGAGTGTAATTGTGGCACGTGCGCTACCAGATGTTAGAGATGGTATGAAACCAGTTCACAGAAGAATTTTATATGTTATGCATGAATTATCTTTATGGCCTGAAAGAGGATATAGAAAATCCGCAAGTATAGTCGGAGATGTTATGGGTAATTATCACCCACATGGAGATGCTGCAATTTATGACGCGCTTGTTCGTATGTCACAAGATTTTTCGCTAAGATATCCAGTAGTAAATGGTCATGGAAACTTTGGATCAATAGATAATGATCCACCTGCTGCAATGAGGTATACAGAAGCAAAACTGCAAAAAATAGCTTTAGAAATGCTAAATGATTTAGATAAAGATACAGTTAATTTTATACCAAATTATGATGATAGATTGAAAGAACCATCAGTTTTACCAGCAAAATTACCATATTTATTAGTAAACGGTGCATATGGAATTGCAGTTGGTATGGCTTGTAACATTCCACCTCATAATATAACTGAGGTAATAAATGGAATTGAAGCTCAAATAGATAATCCTGATATAACAAATGAAGAATTAATACAATATATAAAAGGACCTGATTTTCCTACAGGTGGTACAATAGTTGGAAAAGAGGGTATAAAAAATGCATATACTACAGGTAGAGGAAAAGTGTGTGTAAGAGCAAAAGCAGAAATTGAAGAAGACAGCAGAGGAAGATATAAAATAATTGTTAATGAAATTCCTTATCAAGTAAATAAAGCTGCATTAGTGGAAAATATAGCAAAATTAGTTCAAGAAAAGACAATTGAAGGAATATCAGATTTAAGAGATGAATCTGATAGAACTGGACTTAGAGTTGTAATTGAACTTAAAAAAGATGCTAATCCTAACGTTGTTCTAAATTTATTATATAAACATACTCAGCTTCAAACAACACAAAGTATGTTAATGCTTGCTTTAGTTGATGGACAACCAAAAGTTTTAAAATTAAACGAGATATTATATGCTTATATAGAGCATAGAAAAGAAATAGTTGTAAGAAGAACAAAGTTTGAACTTGCAAAAGCAGAAGCTAGACTACATATTTTAGAAGGCTTAAAAATTGCACTTGATAATATTGATGAAATAATTAGAATTATTCGTGCATCATATGATAATGCTGCTCAAAAACTTATGGAAACATTTGGACTTTCTGAAATTCAAGCAACAGCAATTCTTGAAATGAAGCTAAGAACTTTACAAGGTTTACAAAGAGAAAAAATAGAAGAAGAGTATAAAAACTTAGTAGCATTAATTACTCACTTAAAAGGAATATTAGCTTCAGAAGAATTAGTTATGAATATAATAAAAGAAGAATTAGATGAATTAAAAACAGCTTATGGTGATGAGAGAAAAACTGATATTATCCATGGTGAAGGGGATATAGACATAGAAAGCCTTATAAAAGAGGAAACAAATATTGTTACACTCACACATTTTGGATATATAAAAAGAATAGCTTCAGATGTTTACAGATCTCAAAAACGTGGTGGTAAGGGGCTTACTGCAATGAATACAAGAGAAGAAGATTTCGTAGAGCATTTATTTGTAACTTCAACCCATAATTTTATAATGTTTTTTACAACTGCTGGTAGAGCATTTAGGCTTAAAGCTTATGAACTCCCAGAAGCGGGTAGAACAGCTAAGGGAACTGCAATAGTAAACTTACTTCAACTTGCTCAAGGTGAAAAAATTGCAGCAGTTATTCCAGTAGCAAATTATACAGATGAGTTATATGTATTAATGGCTACTCAAAATGGTCTTATTAAAAGAACAAAATTATCTGAGTATAGTAACATTAGAAAAACAGGAATTCAGGGTATTACTTTAAAAGATGATGATGAATTAATTGATGTAAGATTAACTGACGGAAATAATGATATAATAATGGTTACAAAAAAAGGACTTTCAATTAGATTTGCTGAAGAAGAAGTAAGATCTGTTGGAAGAACATCTATGGGTGTAAAAGGAATTACATTGTCTAAAGATGATAAAGTTGTTGGCATGGAGCCTATAGCTTGTGATAAAGATTATATATTAGCAATTACAGAAAATGGTTTTGGTAAAAGAACAGAAGTGGAAGAATATAGACAACAAGGAAGAGGCGGAAAAGGAGTACTTACATATAAAACTACTTCAAAAACTGGCAAAATAATAGGAATTAAAGTTGTAAATGATAATGATGATATAATGATCATTACTGATACAGGAGTAATAATAAGAATAAAAGTAGAAGATATATCAGTACTTGGAAGAAATACTCAAGGTGTAACTCTTATGAGAACATCAGATGGTGGTAAGGTTATAAATATAGCTAAAATACTACAAGAAGAAGATGAAATAGTTGAAGAATAAGAGAAAAATAAAATATGAAATCTTTACTTGTTTAAGAAAATGTGATATAATTTATATGTATTTCTGATAGTCGCATGCTTTGCATGAGGAAAGTCCGGACACCATAGGGCAATAGTGCTAGATAACGTCTAGTGGGAGAGATCCTAAGGAAAGTGCAACAGAAAAATAACCGCCAGTAATGGTAAGGGTGAAAACGCGAGGTAAGAGCTCACGAACTTTTATGGAGACATAGAAGTGGTGTAAACCCCACTTGGTGCAACACCAAAAATAGAAAGGTTAAGACTGCCCGTCATCTTTCGTGGTTGGTGGCTTGAAGTATATAGTGATATATATTCTAGATAAATGACTATCTAATACAGAATCCGGCTTATGAAATACTAAAGGCTCATGAAAATGAGCCTTTATTTTATGTAAAAATAAATGTTTTTATTGACAACACAATCTTGGAGTGATATAAGTAAGGTATCTAAAAAATCAAATCTTTTGATTAATATTAAAGGAGGCATTAAAATGAAGAAAGTAACGTATCATAAGGTGGCTGGAACTGATTTGGAAAAACAAGTTTCAAATGAAAGCTTTTTTATTTGCTCATGCTGTAATAAACAAATTCAAGGAATAAGTAATTCTTTGGTTTGCGGATCAGCAATTTTTTGTGAAAAGTGCTATGTGAAAATTGTTGACAATATGCTTGATAACATATTTGGAGAACAAGTAGCTGAAATTAAATATGTACAAAATGCAGAGAAAGTAAAAAAAATAAACGTAAAAGTTGCAAAAAAAGATCTTACACCTAATGAAGTTTTACAAAGTGTTTTAAAAGATATAAAAGGTCAAGACAATAATATTGAAACTTTAATATCGGTGTTAAATAAAAATTTTAACACTGAGGATTGTGAATTTAAAAGCAATATTATTATTGTTGGTAAGACAGGGACTGGCAAAACAGCAACACTTAAAAACATCTTCAAACTTTTAGATGTGCCATATATAATAGCAAATTCAGCTTCTTTTTCTAAAGCTGGTTTTGTAGGAAAACCTGTAGCAACAATTATACATGATTTAATTAATAAAAATAATGGTAATATTGAAAAAGCACAAAAAGGTGTAATTATTTTAGATGAGTTTGATAAATTATCTTCTAATTCAACAAACGGTAAGGAAGATATTAAAGAAGGAGCACAACAAGAACTTTTAAAACTAGTTGAAGGAACTAAAATAACAATTCAAGACCAAAATGGATCGCTTAAAGAATTTGATACTAGTAAAATTACTTTTATTGGACTTGGAGCTTTTCCATATTTGTATGATCAAAGAGAACAGAAAACTAAATCTAAAAAAATGGGATTTTTTGATTTACAAACAGAATTTTCTAATAACGAAAAGCAAAAATTTGTGCTTGAAGATTTTTTAAAAGCTGGATTGATGTCAGAACTTATTGGAAGGTTTTCAATGGTTATAGAATGGAATTCACTTGATGTAAAAGCAATAAAAGAAATAATTGTTAATTCTGAATCATCTCAATTTACTAAGATGCAGAAATATCTTAAATCTAAAAATATTGATCTTGTGATAAAAAAAGGCACAATAGATAAGATGGCTGCAGAAGCAGAGTCTTTTGGTACCGGTGGAAGAGCAGTAAAGAAAATAGTTGACGAGATATTTTCTGAAATTCTAAAAAAGCTAACTTTTTTAGAAAACAAAGATATAAGCAAATGTATTATATCTGAAGAAACAATAATAGACCCTAAAAATTTTAAATTTAAGTGATTTTTTAAAAGTGGGCTTCATAATGAAGTCCACTTTTAAGTTTTAGAAATATGTAGAAAAATGTCGATATAAAGTACGTCAAGTTGACAAGACTTTTATTGACATTTTTTTTCTTTTGTAATATACTTGTCTTATAATATAGTTTGTGATGTTATATAATGGAAAGAAGGAAAGAATATGGAATTTAAAGCAAATCCAGAAAAAAAAATAGAGATAGAAGTAAATGGAGAGGTCTTTTTAAGAAATGCGATCGAAACACATTATGTTCAGATAGGTGAAGATTATATTAAGATAATAGAAAAATATGTAAAAGATATATATGAATCAGGTGATATAGTTTCAATAAGTGAAAAAATAATAGGGCTTTGCCAAAAAAGAGTTGTATACAAAAAAGATATGAAAGTTACCTCACTTGCAAAATTTTTATCTAAGTTTGCAATGAGGAGTGATGCAGGTGTTGGTGTTGATAATCCGTATAAAATGCAATTTGCAATTGATCTTTGTGGAAGATTAAAAGTTATTTGGGCAGCTATTGCAGGAGGGATATGTAAAATTTTCCATAGAAAAGGAGTTTTTTATGAAATCGTAGGACCAGAAATAAGTGGATTAGATGGATTTTATGGAAATGTATTTGAAGACTATGCAAAATTTGGGATAAGAATACCAGAAAATTCTACTGGTGTGTGTAATGAAATTTATGATAAACTTGGAATAAGATGTATGATAGTTGATGCAAATGATTTTAATGTTGAAATATTAGGAAAAGCAGATGTAATATCTGAGTACGATGAAGATACTTTAAAAAAGATGATAAAAGACAATCCTGCTGGTCAAGCCAAAACGCTTACTCCACTTGTTTTGATAAGAAAAAAATAGCTGTGTAATTTTAATTTTGGAGGCATTTATGAAAAAAGAAAAATTCGAAGAAGATAAATTATCAAATGATAATTTAAAAATGCCTTTAGAAGATAACTTAGAGGCTGATATAAAAAATAATAATATTAGTGATGAAGTAGAGATATCTACTTTTGAAAAAAATGTATTAAATAGAGGCTCAAAAAAAATAGCTTTTATAATATTAGTTTGTGTATTAGATTTAGTAATACTTTTTGGTATTATTTTTTCGATAAATAAATTGAATGAAAATGTATATAAAAATGTTTTTTTACTAGGAAAGGATATAAGTGGCAAAAATTTTAACCAAGTAGTAGAAATATTAAAAAGTGATAAAGAAAAAAGCGGCCAAAATTTATTACTTATTGTTTGTGAAGGAAATAATGAAATATATAGAATAAATAGTAACGATATAGATTTTAATATTGATATACAGCAAACTGCAAAAAAAGTATTTGATTTTGGAAGAGATAGTAATTTGTTTAAAAATAATTTTTGTATAATTAAAACATTAATTACTAAAAAAAATATTGAGCCTATTTTTAAATTTAATGAAGAAGAGTTAGATCTTATAATTAAAAATATTGATTTGACATTGGAAAATAGGAAAGTTGATGCTTCATATAGTATAGACCCGATAAATCATAAGCTAATCATAAAAAATGGTGTAAAAGGTAATACTATTGATTATCAAGAAGTGAAAAATCAAATATTAAACTCATTTAAAAATTTTAAACAAGAAAAAATAAATTTAAATGTTATTATCGCACCACCAAATAAATTAAATGAAGAGGATGTTTATAAAAAAGTAAGGTGCGATCCAATAGATGCTTACATTGACGAGAGTGTATCACCATATAAATTTATATCAGAAGTAGTTGGATATGATTTTGATCAAGAAGAACTAAAAAAAGTACTAGAAAAAAATACTAATGAAGGTGAGAATATAGAATTCACGTTAAATGTTATAGAACCTAAAGTAAAACTTTCTGATATAACATACAAGTTATATAATGATAAATTAGCTGGGTATACTACGTATTTTGACCCAAGCCAGTCGGCAAGGGCCAAAAACTTAAGTATTGCACTACAATATTTAAATGGAAAAGTTATTATGCCTGGTGAGACATTTTCATATAATAAAACGGTAGGAGATATTACTAGTTCGAAAGGATATTTACCTGCTGCAACATTTAAAGGTGGTACAGTTGTAAATGAAGTCGGTGGTGGAATATGCCAAACCAGTTCGACGTTATACAATGTATCCTTAATGGCAAATATGGAAATAGTAGAAAGGCATCAACATGGATTGCCTGTGGGATATGTGCCTCCAAGTAGAGATGCAACGGTATATTTTCCGGTTTTAGATTTCAAATTTAAAAATACAAGAAAATATCCTGTTAAAATAGTTACTTCTTTTAGCTTTGGAGGAACAGTAAATATTTCTATATTTGGAACAAAAGAACAAACTGAGTATAATATTGTTTTATCAAATAAATACATTAGTACAATAAATTATCCAACAAAATATATTTATGATGAAACTTTACCAGAAGGAGAACAGCAAGTGATTTCGAATGGAGTTAATGGATATGTATCAGAGTCATATTTAACTAAATACTTAAACGGGAAATATATTACTTCATATATGTTATCAAAAGACACATATAATCCACAAATAGCACTAGTAAAGCTAGGAACATTAAAAAAGTAAAAAATGTTTACATAATAATCAAAAAATGTTGCATTATGTAAATAAATATAGTATAATAATAATAGACCAGATTTTTTAATCTGAGAAAGAGGTAGTAAAATGGAACCTTTAATACAAATGAATAAATTTGAGGTTGTCGATATGCCTGGAATGAATACAATTGCATTTTTAGTAGAAAAAGATGAAGAGGCTTATCAAAAAGGAAATTCACTTTTATCACTACAAAAAATAGATTGTATAGATACTCAAGAAGAAGGAAAAATAAAAAAAACTTTTAATGTTATAAAAACAGAAGAAGATGAAAATCAATTAATAGTACTTCTTACACTCACAAATTCAAAAGCTATTTTGAATACAGGTGAACTTACAAGTGAAGGATTCAAGGCTACAGAAAAAAATGTACCATTAAATTATGGTTCTATTTATAATCAAGATGGCGTTGAATATAAAGAAGTAGAGTATACACCAAGTATGAAAAGACATTTTTCAATAATAGATACTCAAACTGGTGATGAGGTTAGACCAATGTTGTATACTGATCAAGTAACAGGTAAGATTAAAGGAAAATGCAAATTATTACCGCAAAAGCCATATATTGTATTAGAATTAAAATACGAAGAAAAATAAATATATAATTATATGTAGAATTAAATAAGGAGGAATTATATAATGGGAAAGGTTATTGTTAGTGCTTGTGGAGCAACGATAAAAGAAAATGATGAATTATTAGAACTTATCGGCAAACCTGTAAAAATAAAAATTGGGAATTTATCACTAAATAAAAAGGAACTAAAAAATAAATCTGATAAATCTGATGATATGATAGTATAACATCTATTTTGTTTTAATATAAGAGGTTAACAAAAGAAGACGAGGTTTTAATATGAAAAATAAATTAAACAAATTAAAAAGGGAAGCTATACCGTTCATAATAGTCTATATTCTATTTATTTTAATAGTTATAGGCTCTTTTGTCGTAACGGCCAAAAGTGTGGCGGAAGGAGCAAACTCATTTGATAAAATAAGTAGTATAATGAGTGGATTTGTACCAAATATAACAAACTTTAAATTTTTGAGTGCGATATTTGTGGATTTTACAAGCTTTATTAACGCATCATTTTGGTCTTTACTTATCTTTATTGGTATGTTTATAGCATGGAAAATTAAATTTGCACAAAAGAATACTTATGATGGAATAGAACATGGATCAAGTGATTGGAGTAAGAACGGCGAAGAATTTGACAAAACTTCTGATGGGAAAGAGATTTTAAATAAAAAGGGTGGATTTATACTTAGTAAAAATCATTATTTGGGAACTGGTTTAAGAAGCGTATTAATTAATAAGAATGTTCTTGTTGTTGGTGGATCTGGTTCCGGTAAAACAGCTTGTTACGTTAAACCTAATATACTACAATGTTTAGGCTCATATGTAATAACAGATCCCAAAGGAGAACTATATAGAGATATGTCTGGATTTTTGAAGGCTAATGGATATGAAGTTAAAGCTTTTAATTTAGTTAATCCGGAATATAGTGACAGATACAACCCTTTAATGCATATAGTAGATCATAAAAGTGTTGATATACTTGCAGAAACAATTGTACAAGGAGCTAAAAAAGGTACAAGTGGCAGCAATGATCCATTTTGGGATGATACTGCAAAAATGTTGCTTAAAGCTTGTATTTATTATGTAATATCTGTACTTCCAGAAGAAGAACAAAATATTTCTAGCTGCCTTAATATAATAAGAGCAGGTGGTGCTGATGATAGTGTATTTAAAAAATTATTTTTAGATGAGCTAAAGCCTGAACATCCTGGTAGAAAAGAGTATGAAAACTTTAGTACTTCAGCTGATAAAACCATGCAAAGCATAGTCATTTCAACTATTGCAAAGATTAGTACTTTTGATACACCAGCAATGCAAAAAATAACAACATCAAATAATATTAATTTTGATGATCTTGGAAAAAAGAAACTTGCAATTTTTGTAATAACATCAACGTCTGATAGTACATATGATTTTATATCAACAATGTTTTTTAGTCAAATGTTGCAAAAGTTATTTTTACAAGCAGATAATTGTGGTGGAACTTTAAAAAATCAAGTATATTTTTTGTTAGATGAATTTCCAAATATTGGCCAAATACCAGATTTTTCTAAAAAATTAAGTGTAACAAGAAGTATGGGAATTAGTATTTCAATTATTGTGCAAGCATTAGATCAATTAGAGTCTTTATATAAAGAACAGTATGAAATTATAATAGGTAACTGTGATACACAAATATTTTTAGGGAGTCAATCAATAAAAACATGTGAATATTTTTCAAAGAGTTTAGGGCAAAAAACAATCACATATAAAAGTAGATCTGTAAGTAAAGATAAAGATGAATGGAACAAACAAGGAGTATCTATTAGTGAACAAAAGCAAGGCAGAGAATTAATGACAATTGATGAACTAAAAAGGCTAGATCCTAATGAGGAGATTTTGGTAGTACGAACATTAAAGCCAATAAAGGCTAAAAAGTATTGGTATTATAAGTTACATCCAAGACGTACTGAGTCAATAAAGTATGAAATTCATGATATAAGTGAAATGCCAAAGACTGAAGATGTAGAAGTTAAAATTATGAACGTAGAACAACATTTAAATAAAAGAACACAACTTGCCAAAGAAAGAATGAAAGAACAAAGACAAAATGAAGTTGTAAATGAAATAGAAATAATAGATGTAGAAAACAAATCTGAACAAAAGCAAGACATTAATAAACCTAAAGAAAAAGAAGGAACTATTGATTTACAAAAAGAACTAGAAAAAAAGTTTGATGAACTTTTTGGAAGTAGTAATAATAATGATTAAATTAAATCTCACCACAATTCATTGCGGTGAGATTTAATCATCTATAAAAGTTCCAAGAGATACAATAAAATTGTTTTTATAAACATGTATTGCTTCTATATTTAATTTATCAGTAGCAAGAAGTATTATTATAATAAGTTTATTAATGTCTAAATTTCCAACTTTGTATTTTTTTATAATTTCTGAGAGGTCACAATTTGAAAATAAATCGTTCATAAAATTCCCTCCTATAAAATTATATTGATATTATTGTTTTTTTATGAAGAGTATAGTATAATAATATTACTAGGAGGTAGCAAATGAAAAAAACAAATAGGGTGATTAGCTTTTTTGTAATTGTAATATCTATGGCGCTTATATATACATTAAGTGTTGTGCTACTTGACAATTCTTCAAAGATAAATCAGGGTAAATATAGAGTTAATGACATTGTACTTTTATCAACTGTAAATGTAGAAGAAAAAAATGAAAAGCAAGAACAAACTAATATTTCTGACTTAGTGCTTAATTTATCACAGTCAAACAAAATTTCTATGCTAATGTCAAAAGATGAAAAATATAATAAAATGTATATTGATAACATTTCTGTTTCAAACCCAAAACTATTAGGTGAAATTTATTATACTCAAGAAGGCTTAGAAGATACTTTTACTAAAATAACAAAAGAAACAAAAGCTATAGAAATATATCCTGTAGAAAAAGATGAACAATATTTTGTTGAAATGAAATTTGAAAATGCAAATTTTTTAAAGGATGCTAAAATACCAGAAGATATTAATAAGATTGTATATGATGGGACTATTTTAAAGAACTTAAATGTTGATGAGGGTAATTTAAAATTTAACATTAAATTTAATTTTAATATTGTTGATATAACAGGAAAGAAAAGTGTGTGCAAATTTAATTTAACTGTACCAAATGATGAAATTAGTAAAAATGGAATAAATATTACAAGACTAGATGTTTCTGATTATGGATTTAAACTAAAATAAAGAGCAAATATAAAATAAATACTTGAAAAATTAGAGTGCATGATATATAATATAAATGCACTAAACGATAGAGCACTGCAAACCTTGTCAGATCCGGAAGGAAGCAGCAATAAGCATTACGCTCTATGTGTTTGGTGTAATTTTGTATAAGGGGGAGAGTTTTATGTCATATGTAGCATTATATAGAAAATATAGGCCTAACACTTTTGATGGTATTGTAGGACAGAAAAATATAACCCAAATACTTAAGAATCAAGTAAGAAGTGGAAAAATTTCACATGCATATATTTTTAGTGGAACAAGAGGAACCGGAAAAACAAGTGCTGCAAAGGTTTTGGCAAGAGCAATAAACTGCTTGAATCCACAAAATGGAGAACCATGTAATGAATGTGAAGTTTGTAAAAATATACTAGAAGGAAATACAACTGACGTTATTGAAATGGACGCAGCATCAAATAATAGCGTAGATAATATTAGACAAATAAGACAAGAAGTTGTATATGCAACTATTGATGTTAAATATAGAGTATATATAATTGATGAGGTACATATGCTAACAACTAGTGCATTTAATGCACTACTAAAAACGCTTGAAGAGCCACCTGAAAATGTTGTATTTATTCTTGCAACAACAGAACAACATAAAATACCAGTTACAATACTTTCAAGGTGTTTAAGATTTGATTTTAATAGAATATCTGATATAGATATTGTAAATAGACTAAAATTTGTATTAGAAAAAGAAGAAGTACAATATGAGCAAAAAGCACTAGAATATATTGCAATGCTTGCAGAAGGTGGACTAAGAGACGCACTAAGCATTTTGGACAGATGTGTATTAGAAAAAAGTGAAGAATTAAGATATAGTGATGTGTTAAAAATAGTAGGAGCAACAGATAAAAGTTTAATTGACGATGTGGTAAACAATGTGTTAGATTATAATACAAATACCGCATTGGAAATTATCGATAAAGTAATAAAAAAGGGAAATGATTTAAGACAATTTATCTGCCAAATAACAGAAGTATTTTTAGAAAAACTTTTGAAAATGGGAGAAAAAGAAGATAAAACTAGACTTATAAAAATAATAGACATTTTATCAAAAATGGATTCGCAAATTAGATTTACTACAAGTCCAGTTATCGTACTTAAAGCATGTATTGTTGAAATATCTAGTATTAGCGTATTAGTTGAAAATTCGACAATATCTACTACAGGTAATGTGGATATCAACTTTTTAATTGAAAAAGTTGATAAACTAGATAAAAAAGTAGAATTATTAACTTCAAAACTAAATTATCAAGATAAAAAAAAATCTGATGAGGAAGAATATATAAGTAAAAACATAGATAACTCAGAAATAAAAGAAAATAAAGACAGAAAACATCAGGTACAATCAGTAATTAAACAAAAAAAGCAAATTAATGATATAGATGAAATAAAAAAAATTATATTAAAAAGTGGTAAACTCAAGCTTTATTCAGCTTTAGCAGGTGCAACATTATTAAATAATGAGCAAAAAGTATCAGTTGTTACGTCCAATACATTTGCATATAATATATTAAAAATGCAAGACAATATAGAAATCTTAAGTGAAGTCTTAAATGATACATATTCAATACAAAAACCTGTGAGTGTTGAACTTGAAGAAAAACAAGAAGTAGTACAAAATAAGATGGAAAATTTATTAAAAAATCAAGATATAAATTATACATCAATGGATTAAGATATTTATAGATAAAAATAAAGAAAGGATGATTTATAATGGGTAAATTTGGAGGGTTCCCAGGCGGTGGCATGGGAGGAAATATGCAAAATATTTTAAAACAAGCACAAAAAATGCAAAAAGAAATGCAAGAAAAACAAGAACAAATAGCAACTAAACAAATAGAAACTTCAGCAGGTGGTGGAGCAGTTATAGTAAAAGCCACAGGAGATAAAGTGATTAAAGAAATCATAATTAAACCTGAAGTTGTCGATAAAGAGGATATTGAAATGCTACAAGATTTAATACTTACAGCTGTAAATGAAGCTTTAGGCAAGGCTGATACAATGATGAATTCAGAACTTGGAAATTTAAACATGCCTGGAATGTTTTAGGTGAAATATGTATTCAGATACAATTAACAAATTAATAAATCAATTTGAAAAACTTCCTGGAATTGGGCATAAGAGTGCAGTAAGGTTAGCTTTCTACATTTTAGAAGCACCAAAGCAAACTGCTCAAACTATGGCAGATATATTAGTTGAAGCAAAAGAAAAAGTTAGATTTTGTTCAATTTGCTATAATATAACAGAGAATGATCCTTGTAATATTTGTTCCAACACAAAAAGGGATGAATCAATTCTTTGTGTAGTAGAAAATGTAAAAGATGTTGTGGCTATGGAAAAAACCCATGAGTATAAAGGAAAATATCACGTTCTACATGGATCTATTTCTCCTATGAATAATATAACAGCAGGAGATATTAAAATCAAGGAACTTTTAGAAAGATTAAAAGATGATAAGATAAAAGAAGTTATTTTAGCTACAAATCCTACTGTCGAAGGAGAAGCAACAGCTATGTATATTTCTAGGTTAATTAAACCACTTGGTATTGAAGTAACTAGAATAGCGCATGGAATACCAGTTGGCGGAGATCTTGAATATACTGATGAAATAACAATTATAAAAGCACTAGAAGGTAGAAGAAAAATGTAGTAGGTAAAGTATAACTTTACCTACCACATAATCTTGTTTATATAAGTTAAACAAGATGGTATATATAAAATAAAAAAATATATATAAAACTATGATCATAGTTATATATATAGTATGACCAATAAAATAATATATATACATTGTATTAAAATATTTTAAGGAGCATTTATGAAAAATAATGAAAAATATCTAGAGTTAAGAGAAAAATATAATACATTTATTTATCATAGCTATAAATTATCTCAAGATAGTCAAAAGATAACTATTGAGTATAATTTTGAAATAGTAGACTTGGCAACTTTTAATCCAAAATTAGTAATATATAAAAAAAATTTAAAAAATGTCAATAAAGATTTAGAAGTTGATGATATTGATCTTGAAGACGGTATATTAAAAAATTTAGCTTTTAATTTTGGAATGGAAGATATTATAAACTACTTAAAACTTACATGTTCTAAAAATGTTGTAATAGAGTGTGGATATTTAGATGAAAAACAGGAGCAATGGTTTAGAAAATTATATATTAATGGACTAGGAGAATTTTTCTATATTAATGGAATTGATTTTAAACCAGATGATTTTGTGACATTTACTTCAAATAAAAATTATATTTGTAAAAAAAATTTATCAAATAAGAAATTACATGGAAATCTAATACCAGTTGGAGGAGGAAAAGACTCTTGTGTTACACTTGAAGTTTTAAAGCCATTAAAAAATGAAAATACAGCATTTGTTGTAGAAACTAATTTCAATATAAAAGCACCCAATAATGTTATTGAAGTTGCAGGATATAAAGATAATTCTTTATATGCAAAAAGAATATTAGATACAAAAATGTTTGAACTAAATAAACAAGGCTTTTTAAACGGTCACACACCATTTTCGGCAATGCTTGCATTTTTAACTAATATTGTTGCGTATGTAGCAGGTAAAAAATATGTTGTATTATCTAATGAATCTAGCGCAAATGAGCCAACAGTAAAAGGTACAAAAATAAATCATCAATATTCTAAGAGTATAGAACTTGAAAATGATTTTAGATGGTATGAAAATAATTATTTAAAAAGTGGAGTAGAATATTTTAGTTTACTTAGACCGCTTACTGAACTACAAATAGCAAAAATATTTACAAGTTCTAGGACATTTAATAAGGTATTTAGAAGTTGCAATGTTGGAAGTAAAGATGATGTATGGTGTTGTAATTGTCCTAAGTGTTTATTTGTATATATAATGTTATCAACATTTTTAACAGATGATAATCTTATTTCAATATTTGGCGAAAATTTACTAGAAAAAGAAAATTTAAAAGATATTTTTTATGAGCTTATAGGAAAAGAGAAAGCAAAACCGTTTGAATGTGTTGGTACAATTGATGAAATTAATTTTAGCATATGTAAAAAAATACAAAGAAATATTGAAGATGGTATAGATCTTCCAAAACTTCTTAAAATATATTTTGAAAAAGAAATGAAAAGTGATATATCAAAAGTAAAATTATATATAAAAGAAAATGAAAAAAAGTTATTGCACTCATACTTTGATTGTAATAATGTTAAAGGTGAGTTTAAAAAGCTTTTAAAGAAAAAGTTAAAAGAGGATTAATTATGGAAGATATAATTAGAGAATTACGTGGTAGAAAAATAGCAATATATGGATTCGGAAGAGAAGGAAAATCTACATATAAAATTATAAGAAAATACTTAAAATCTGAAGAGATTTTAATTATGGATAAAAATATCAATAGCATTTTTGAAGAATCTAAAATGAAAATAGAAAATGATAAAAAAACTAGAATTTTAGCTGACGAGAATTTAAAAGTTTTAGAAGAATATGACTTGATATTTAAAACACCAGGAATTTCTTTTAATGGAAAAAAAATAGATAAAATAAAAGGAAAAATAACTTCACAACTACAAATGTTTTTAAAGTATGCAAAAGTTTATACCATTGGAGTAACAGGAACAAAAGGCAAAAGTACAACTAGCTCTTTAATATATCAAATATTAAAAGATCAAGAAAAAAAGACATGTCTTATTGGTAATATTGGAGTACCAGTTTTTGAAGAAATTGAAAATATAGAAAAAATGGATTACGCTGTAATTGAAATTTCGGCCCATCAATTAGAATTTATTCATAATTCACCTAATATAGCAGTATTACTAAATTTATTTGAAGAACATTTAGATCATTTTGGAACATATCAAAAGTATATAAACGCAAAATTAAATATATTCAGATTTCAAGAAAAAAAAGATTTTGCAGTATATAATACAGATAGTAAAGTAGTAGTTGAAAATGTGGATAATTTAAGTGTAATTTCAAACAAAATGGGAGTAGCTACTAAAACTGCAAAAAAACAATTTACTTTTGACTTTAATGAAAAAAGATATTTAATTGGTAAACACAATGAAATTAATATAATGTTTGCTTTAACAGTAGCAAAAATTCTTAGATTAAATGAAAATCAAACAAATGAAACAATATATGAGTTCAAATCTTTACCACACAGGATGGAATTTATTGGAAAGTTTAATGGAGTGGATTACTATAATGATTCTATATCAACAATACCAGAAGCTACGATTGCATGTGTAAATTCAATTAAAAACACATCCACTGTTATAATTGGTGGTTTAGATAGAGGAGTAAGCTACAATGAATTAATACAATTTTTACAAAAATCTAATTTGGATAATATTATTTGTATGAGCACAACTGGTAAAAAAATATATGATATAATTAAAGATAAATGTAAGGCAAATGTAGAATATTTTGAAACGTTAGAAGAATGTGTAAAAAAAGCAAAAG
The DNA here is from genome assembly GCA_036660635.1 of Clostridia bacterium. Lineage (GTDB taxonomy): Bacteria > Bacillota > Clostridia > TANB77 > CAG-465 > CAG-465. The sequence continues at coordinate 24,425 of JAVXAF010000002.1, forward strand.
AAGTTACTATAAAAAATAAAGCATGTATATTTTCACCTGCTGCTGCAAGTTATAATATGTTTAAAAATTTTGAACAACGAGGAGATGCATTTAAAGCACTAGTTAAATCTTAAAATTAAATTCAGGTTACAAAAAAGTTACAAAAAAACAAAAAATATTACATAAATTATAGCAAAAAAAAAATATACATGATATAATGTTTTTATAATAATTTAGTGAGGTGTATATATATGAATGATAAAAAAATTTTAATAGTTGATGATGAAAAACCAATTGTTGATATATTGAAATTCAATTTAGAAAAAGAAGGCTTTATTACGACTGTTGCATATGATGGCCAAGAGGCAATAAATCTTGCTCTTTCAGTTAAACCGGATTTAATATTACTTGATTTAATGCTACCTAAAATCGACGGCTTTAATGTATGCAAGGAACTAAGAAAGACTTTAGTTTGCCCTATTATAATGCTAACAGCAAAAGAAGAGGTCGTAGATAAAATTATTGGACTTGAACTAGGAGCCGATGATTATATGACAAAACCTTTTAGCATTAGAGAAGTTATTGCTAGAATAAAAGCTAATCTTAGAAAACACATCGTGCCAGATACAGAAGAAGAAAGAAAATCTTCAAAATCAAAAATTAAAATCAAGGATATGGTAATAGATCCTGAAAGGTATATTGCAATTGTAGGGTCTAAAGTAATAGACTTAACAATAAAAGAATTTGAACTTTTAAAAATGTTATCTTCAGCACCCAATCAAGTATTTACAAGAGAACAAATATTAAGAGGCGTTTGGGGATATGATTTTTATGGGGATGCTAGAACAGTAGATGTTACAGTTAGAAGATTAAGAGAAAAAATAGAAAAAAATCCAGCTGAACCACAGTATGTTATGACAAAAAGAGGAATGGGATACTACGTTTCAAATTAATAGGTAGGAAAAGCTTATGAAAAAATCTATAAAAAATAGTATAAGAATGATGTGCATAGTGATGGTAGTTATAGGATATATAACTACTATCGTTCTATCATCTAAAATAATAGATACCAAAAATATATTTGCCGTGTCTAATATTGTTATTTTAGGCGTTTTAGTAATAATTGCTATAATAGTAGGAAGTGTTATGGCTAGCAGAATAATTTTTCCACTAAAAAAAATAGAAAAGAGTATGAGAGTTGTTGCTAGTGGAAAAATGATAGAAACAAAGCACTTAAAAAATTATGGAAAATTTTCTGAAATTGAAGAAGTGGCTGATGCATATATGCTTATGATGCAAGTTATTAAAAAAACCCATTTTGATTTAAATGGTCAGCAAAGTAAAACTGAGATAATACTAGAACACATGGCAGATGGAGTTATTGCGTTTTCTGTTACAAAACAAGTAGTGCATATGAATAAATCAGCTATGAGACTACTTAATTTGTCGAGCGAAGATGACACTTTTGAAAAAATAGTTAATAAATTAAAGATCAATTTGGATTTTGACAAAATAATGTATTTACCAAATTATAAAAGCATTGATGCAAAAACTGTAGTAAATGAGAATGCTCTAAATATTGTATTTGTACCGTTTTTTAGTGATAGACTAACTCCAATGGGCGTAATTATGATGGTAAGAAATATTACAGAAAGTGTAAAACTCGATAACTTAAGAAAAGAGTTTGTTGCTAATGTATCACATGAATTAAAAACTCCACTTACTTCTATAAAAGGCTATTCAGAAACTATTATGAATGGTGATTTAACATATCAAGAAATTGTGCGATTTTCTAAAGTTATAAATCAAGAGGCAAATAGAATGGACAGACTGGTAGCAGATTTACTTCAACTATCAAGATTTGATTATAAAAAAGTCAGTTGGAAAAAGATGATGTTTTCTCTAGAGGAAATGTCAAAGAGTGTATGTGAAAAAATGCAGTATGCTGCTTCACAAAAAAATCATAAATTAGAATGTATAGTTACAGTTCCACCACCCAATGTGTATGCTGATAGGGATGCTATTGAACAAGTAATAATGAATATAGTAAGCAATAGTATAAAATATACTCCAGATGGTGGAGAAATAAAAGTATATCTTGGTTCTATTAATTCAAATGCTTATGTAAAAGTAATAGATAATGGGATAGGGATTCCATCAAAAGATCTAGATAGAATATTTGAAAGATTTTATAGAGTAGATAAAGCACGTTCAAGACAAATGGGTGGAACTGGCCTTGGTCTTTCTATAGTAAAAGAAATGATAGAAGGAAATGATGGTACAATAGAAATAAAGAGCCAAGTAAATAAGGGAACAGAAGTGATAATTACTCTTCCAACTAAGATAGGAGTAAGTAAACAGGTAAGGTGATATATTGAAATATTTTGAAACACATGCACATTATAACGAAGAAGTATTTAAAGAAAATCAAAATGAAATTTTTAAAAAAATAAAAGAAGCAGGAGTAAATTATATAATAAATGTTGGATATAACAAAAAATCTTCAAAAGAATCCATAGATTTAGCTTCTAAATATGAAAATTTTTATGCAGCTATTGGAGTTCATCCACATGATGTAGAAAATGAAACTGCAGAGGATATATATAGGTTATATAAGTCTGAAAAAACATCAAAAATAGTTGCAATTGGAGAAATTGGGTTAGACTATGCTTTTACTAAAGACAATAAAGAAAAGCAAGCAAAATTGTTTATTAAACAAATAGATATAGCCAATGAGTTTAAACTTCCAATAATAGTGCACTCTAGAGAGGCATCTTTAGATACATATCAAATATTAAAAAATAACAAGCCACAATATGGAGTTTTACTCCACTGTTTTAAGCCTAGTGAAGAATTAGTCAAATTAGTTATAGAAAACGGTTATATGGTAGCTTTTGGCGGGAATATAACATATAAAAGAAGCAAAAGCTTTTCAAAATATATAAAAATGATACCTATAGAACAAATAGTTATTGAAACTGATTCACCATATTTGCCTCCTATACCTTTTAGGGGCACAATAAATGATTCTTCAAATTTACCTTTGATTTGTAAAAGATTAGCTGAGTATAAAGAAATGGATGAAAATTTTATTTCTAATGCCATATATGAAAATGCAATTAAATTTTTTAAAATAAAAAAATAGTATAGAGTTATTCTATACTATTTTTAGTTATCAAAATTATCTTTTATTATTTTAACAATTTGTTTAAATGTAGCAAGTTGTTTATCAGAAAAATAAATTTCTTCTTCTTCGCAAATTGTATTATTTAAGGAATCAGCAAATAAAGAATCTAGACTTATTTTCAATTCATTAGATAGTTGTATTAGCTTAGCAAGGCTTGGAAGCTTTATTCCTCTTTCAATATCACCTAAAAAGTTTTGTGAAACCCCAATTTTTTCTGCTAGTTGAAACTGAGTAAGTTTTAGATTTTCTCTCGACTTTTTTATTTTCAGACCAAAGGCTTTTTTATTAATTGCATTATCCATTTAATCACCATCCACATAAATAATACACTATAACAATGTAAAAATAAACAATTAGAGTGTTTTGAAATAAACGCTGTGGGCGTTTAATAGTAATAAAAGTAAAAATAATGTTATAAAATAGAAAAAAAGTTTTAAAAATTATATATATACATATACTAAAATTGAGGTTGATATATATATGCTAAATTACAGTATTTTAAAAGAAAAAACTGATAGATATTATGAAGATAATTTTAAAAGCGTTAATGAAACTATACCAGACGAAATAGAAAAAGCCAGACTTTTTAATTTTATGGCAAATATCTTAAATCAGATTGTATATGATTCATACTATACAATAAAAAGGGAGGATTTTGACTTTTTAATAAAATACAATATTGATGTAACAGAATTATTAAATGAATTTGCAAATAATGAAATAATTGAAAAAAGAGAGCTATAAGCTTTCTTTTTTTATATAAATATATGAAATGTGATTAATATTTAATAGATATTAATACAACTTGTAAAAATATATAATTTTTTAACAAAGTATTGATTTTATAATATAGGTATGTTATAATATTAAGCGTATTGAATATATCGGGGTGTAGCGCAATTGGTAGCGCGCGTGGTTTGGGACCATGAGGTTGCAGGTTCAAGTCCTGTCACTCCGACCATAAAAAGAGACTTTTTCAGTCTCTATTTTTTTGTCTTTGGCTTTATTTCAATGTTTTTAAGTATCTATAACTTTCTCAAAATTCCTCCCACTGCATTCAAAACTGCATTCAAAACTGCATTCAATTTAGTAATATTTATCAACTTCGTTATTTTTGAATGTATTTATTTGTTTTAATAGTCTTGAAATATAGTAGTAGCAATCATTTAAAGGATTTCATTTGCAAATTCTTTAAATTTAAAAGTTCCATTATCACTTTGTTCTACAGCCGATATATTTTGTCTACTCATAGTAGCTATTACTTCCATTATACGTTTGTTAATATTTAAATTATTTACTTTAATCTTTTCTATCATTAAATATCACCTCATATAATATAGTTAAGCTAAATTATAACCATATTATTCTACTATAAGTATTCTATTAAATATTCCAACACCTGCAGGAATTGAAAATTGAACTTCTATATTTAATTTGTTTTTATCATCAATAAAATATTTTATTGTATTGTTTTTCACAGAATTATTATAATTTTCTAGTGTTTCGTTAAGATATTTATTGAAACTATCTCCTTGTGAGCCGTCCATATATTGCATTTCTTCTTCCATACGCTTTGTTATACAAAAAATTACTTTTTGATTTATATTATTATCAGTAAAACCTAATTTCTTATATACATCTTGATATGTACATTGTTTTAATGTTTCTAAATTAAATGTATATGTATACGCATAATAATTAGTTGGCTTTTCAATCACTATAGATATTAAATTATCTTTTTCAAAAGTAATGTAAGACGTACATATAATAGGTAGGTAAGAATTTTCTTTATCACCTAATAGTTGTTTATATAGTAAGACATGCTCATCATATATATTTTTTATTTCTTTATTAGCTTTAATAGCATCATCTGAATTTATATTTATATATGGTAGTACAATATTATCAATAGATATAATTGATCCATCTTCCATCTTATATGAACTAGGTTTTACATCAGATGTATAATTAGCATTATATACATATCCTTTTGATGTATCATTTTTTTTGTTTTTAGTAATTTCTTTAGTAGTTTCTTGTTCTTGATGATTATTTTTGCCAATTACTTTGTCTTGTACAACCTTTTTTGAATTATTTAATTTGACACCTAAGTATACTGCTATAGCAGATGCAACTATTGTAGTTATAAAAAATATAACTATGTAAATATTTTTTCTTTTATTTTCCATTTCTAACCTCCACGTTATCTTTAGTAAAATTATACACGAAAGTAAAAAATTAAGCAATAGCCTTTTGTTAAGTGTTTTAACTATATTATTTGTGGTCACTCTGACCATAAAAAGAGACTTTTTGTCTCTCTTTTTTTGTCTGTGTCCATAATTTTATATTTTTTAATATATACAAGTTTCTCAAATTATATCAAAAGTTGCCATAATGTCATTCTGTATAAAAACTAATATAAAAAAGCAATGAAAAAGAGTATGATTTATATGTCTTGGTGTTATTTAATTTTAATCCTTTGCATAATATTTTATAGGGTGATTAAAATGAAAAAATTAACAGATGAATTAGGACATATAGTTTCATCAGATGAATTCTCATTGTCAACGGGAATCCCTGGTGAAACCTTAATTGAAGATACTTATATGATTGATAAATTGGCACACTTTAACAGGGAAAGAATACCAGAAAGAGTGGTACACGCAAAAGGTGGAGGTGCTTTTGGGTATTTTGAAGTTACAAATGACTTATCAAAATATACTTGTGCAAAGTTTTTATCACAAGTTGGTAAAAAAACTGAGATGTTAGCTAGATTTTCAACTGTTGGTGGTGAAAAAGGATCTGCCGATAGTGTCATGGATCCTAGAGGATTTGCTCTTAAATTTTATACAGAAGATGGTAATTATGATTTAGTTGGAAACAATACCCCTGTTTTTTTTATAAGGGATGCAATAAAATTTCCTGATTTTATTCATACACAAAAAACAGATCCAAAGTCTAATTTAAAAAATCCAAATATGTTTTGGGATTTTTTATCGCTTACACCTGAGTCAATACATCAAGTAATGATACTTTTTTCAGATAGAGGTATTCCAAAAGGCTTTAGACATATGCATGGATTTGGTTCTCATACTTTTATGTGGTACAACAAAGATATGGAGTATTGTTTTGTGAAATATCATATAAAAACAAATCAAAAAATTGAAAACATACCTAGTGAAGAGGCTAAGATACTTGCTGGTAATGATCCGGATAGCTCAATAAGAGATTTATATGAAAGTATAAAAAAAGGAGATTTTCCATCGTGGAGTGTATATGTTCAAATAATGAGTAAAGAGCAGGCAAAGACGTATAAATTTGATCCATTTGATGTTACTAAAGTTTGGTATCATAAAGATTTTCCCCTTATCCCACTTGGAAAAATAGTTTTAAATAAAAATCCAAATAATTTTTTTACTGATATAGAACAAGCTGCTTTTTGCCCTTCACATTTTGTAAAAGGAATAGGCCCTACTCCTGACAAACTATTGCAAGGTAGATTAGTCGCTTACTCAGATGCTCATAGATATAGGGTAGGTACAAATGTCAATGAGCTTGAAGTAAACAAACCTAAAGCACAGATGTATACATATCAAAAAGATGGAACAATGGCAAACAATACTCAAGGAAATACAATACTTAATTATTTTCCAAATACATATGAATCAATTGAAGAAGATTCAAGTTATAAAATACCAGATATAAAAGTAGATGGATTTATAGCAAGACATCATTTTCCTTTAAAAGACATAGATTTTGAACAACCTGGAGAATTATATAGAAGAGTAATGGGGGAAAAAGAAAGAGAAATTCTAATAGATAATTTAACCAATAGTTTAAAGCTTGCTGATAGTAAACTTAAATATAGAATGGTTTCACTTTTTTATAAGACAGATAAAAATTTGGGCAAAAGATTAGCTACTAAACTTTTACTTAACTTAGAAACGGTAATAAAACTAGCTAATATGACTCAAGAAGAAAGGGTTAAAAATACGTTATAATAAAAACAAAGGTGTTCTAAAAATAGGACACCTTTGCTTTTATTTAGAGTCAAAGAAAAGATTTTAATTTTCTTATATTATTTTCTTCTATTTTCTCATAAGTGAATCATATCATTTTCTGTTTTAGAGTTGTATTTGTTTATATTTTTTATTATAAAAAAATTGTAATACTGCTAAAAGTTGGCTTTACAATTATTTAAAATTTGTTTAAAATCATTGACTTTAAGGTTAAAAAAGTATAATATTATATATATACAAAAGAGGAGGTCTTACATTATGTCTTTAAATGCAAAGTACCAATATACTCACTTTATTTATCCGTTTGTAGTTGAAGAAAAAAAATATAATAGCTTTATTAATTCTTTGATAAGACAAGAGAAAAATTGGAATTTAAAAATTCATGAGCAAAAAAATGATGATGAATTATATAACTTCTTTTTGCCTTATATGAAAAAGTTTTTATTTCCTACTTTAATGTGGAACAATAACGATATAAAAGAATATAAAAGTATGAATTTGTACAAAAAGACAAGTGCTGCTAGTAAAATGACATGCCTTACTTTTAACTATAATCTTTCAAATATTAAAACTGGCAGTGTTAAAGGAAAACAATATGGTGCTATTAATTTTGATATTTCAAAAATAAAACTTATTTGTTTTGCACCGGGAATATGTTTTTTAGATATTAAGGCAGAAATTGATGAAGAAGACGAATTAATAGATTTTAAGAAGGTATTAGATTTTAACCATAATTTTAGGAATTTAACTCCAAGAGCAATAAATAATTTTATTAATAAAAATACTATTAAAGGTAAAAAAATTGATAAAGTAGAAAACATTTCAATATTTATAAATTCAATTATTTCTGGATTTGAAACCCAAGACCTTGAAAAAATATATTATGATAAAATGTTTACATATTCATATGTATGTGTTGATTCATGGGAAAAGGAAAATGATTTTGAAAAAATCAAAAATGAGTTTTATAAATTTCAATATGTTTTAGACAGTAAAAGTAGTGCTGTATTTAATAATGAATGTGATAAATTAGACGAAAACACTTATTCTAGATGGCAATATTCTATGTTTGGATTTTCAAGAGAAAGTGGAGTAGTTTTTGTCTCAGACAAAGAAAAATATAATATAACAAAAATGCCATATAATTTTGAGAAGACATATTTGTATATGCTACTTTTAGCTTTTTATCAAAGAATAAGTTTAATAAATTTTTCTCAAGATTTAATGAAAAATGATAAAACAATGGTAAAAAAATTAAAGAAAAAATTGACTAATTTTACACATCTTAGTTGGTTTAGTCAAATAACTAATTCTGAACATGGTATGGATATTTGGAAAAAATGGCAAAAGGCATTTGGACTAAGTGAATTATACGAAGAAGTACATAAAGAGTATATCGAATATTATGATTTTGTAACTGCTAGTGGGCAAGATAGGATAAATATTATACTTATTATGTTATATACACTTAGTGTGGTCTTTACTGGATGCCAAATCATAACAAATATGTTTGACCTAAGAAAGATGGAACCATATATAATAGCTTTAATGGTGGCAGCGGTAATTAGCTATCCAATTTATACTATAATAAGATGGGCAGTGCATAAATTACAAGCAAAGGCAAATAAATAATAAGGAGAATATGATGCAAATATATTGTGGAACAGATATAATAGAAGTAGATAGAATACAAGATGCTATAGAAAACACAAAAGGATTTAAGGAAAATGTATTTACAAAAAATGAAATTAATACCTTTGATAAAATAAAATGTATTAGTAAATATCAAAGGTACGCAGGACGATTTGCTGCAAAAGAAGCAATATATAAAGCCATGTCTAAAGTGTTAATAGAAAATAAATTAAATATGAGTTTTATTGATGTTGAAATTATAAATCTTAAAGAGCTAAAAAATAGACCGCAAGTAGTCTTTTTAAATGAAAGTTTAAAAAGACTTTCTGATGAAATGAAAATTGATATAGATATTAGCATTTCGCATATAAAAGAAAAAGCTATTGCTGTTGCAATAGTAAAATCAAACAAGGAGTGATATAAATGAAAAACAAAAAATATTATATAACAACGCCAATTTATTATCCAAGTGGAAAATTTCATGTTGGTCATTGCTATTGTACGGTCGTTGCTGATACTATTGCAAGATATAAACGATTAAGAGGCTATGATGTATTTTTTTTGACTGGCACAGATGAACATGGGCAAAAAATTGAGCAAAAAGCAAAAGATGCTGGTAAAACTCCTAAAGAGTATGTAGATGATATAGTTAAAGATACTAAAAATTTATGGAGTATATTAGGTATTACTTATGATAAATATTTAAGAACAACTGATACAGAGCACGTTAAATGTGTTCAAAAAATATTTGAAAGACTATATAATCAAGATGATATTTATTTATCAAGTTATGAAGGTAAATATTGCACTCCATGCGAATCCTTTTGGACAGAGTCACAGCTAATAGATGGGAAATGTCCTGATTGTGGAAGAGATGTTGGTGTTGTAAAAGAAGAAAGTTATTTCTTTAGACTGTCAAAATATCAAGATAAATTGTTACAATATTATAAAAAAAATCCTGATTTTTTAGAACCAATATCACGCCAAAATGAACTTATAAATAATTTTTTTGATAAAGGATTAAATGATATATGTGTATCACGTACATCTATTGATTGGGGAATTAAAGTAACCTTTGATCCTAAACACACAGTATATGTTTGGATTGACGCACTAGTAAATTATATATCTGCTCTTGGTTATTTAACTGATGATAAGAATAAAATGGAAAAGTTTTGGCCAGCGGATTTGCATTTAGTTGGGAAAGAAATCTTTAGATTTCACGCAATGATTTGGCCAGCGCTTTTGATGGCATTAGAACTTCCAATGCCTAAAAAAATTTTTGGGCATGGATGGTTAATAGTAGATGGATCTAAAATATCTAAATCACTTGGAAATTATAAAGATCCAAGAGTATATATTAATGAAACATCAGTAGACTCTTTAAGATATTATTTACTTCATGAGGTTACTCTAGGCCAAGATGGTAATTTTTCTGAGGAATTGTTTTTAGAAAAATCAAATTCTGATTTATCAAATGATTTAGGGAACTTAGTAAGTAGAGTAACTGCTATGGCAGAAAAATATAATCAAGGAATTATTAAAAAGTCAAATGTTTATCAAGACTATGATGCGGATTTGATAAATAGTGCAAGTACTCTTGTAACTGAGATTGAAGATTTAATGGATAATTTGAAAATAAGTGACTCGCTAACATCAATTTGGAAACTTATTTCAAAAGCAAATAAATATATAGACCTCTCTATGCCATGGGTTTTAGCAAAAGAAGAAAAAAAAGAACGACTAAACACTGTGCTATATAACTTAATTGAAACAATAAGGATAGTAGCGGTTTGTCTTCAAGCATATATGATAGAAACTCCAGAAAAAATATTTAATCAAATTGGAATTTCAAAAGATATTACTACTTGGGATAGTGCAAAAGAGTTTGGACTTTTAAAAGACGGAACAATTGTTGAAAAAGGACAAAATTTATTTCCAAGAGTTGAAATAAAAAAGGAGAATAAAATAGTGGAAGAAGTTGAAAAAAATAATCAAAAAGAAGTAGTTATAGAAGAAAAAGGGTATATAACAATTGATGATTTGGCTAAAGTTCAATTAAAAGTTGGCCAAATAATAGAAGTGGAAAGAATTGAAAAATCAGATAAACTATATAAATTATTAGTTGATCTTAAAACAGAAAAAAGAGTGATAGTATCAGGAATAGTTGAGTATTATATGCCTGAAGAATTAATTGGTAAAAAAATAGTTGTTGTAACTAATTTAAAACCGGTAAAATTAAGAGGAATACTCTCAGAGGGAATGTTACTTGCTGCAGGAGATAAAGATGTTGTAAAATTATTAACTTTTGATGATGCAAATAAGATAGAAAACGGAACAAATATACATTAAGAGTTATAAAAGTAGGGGGAATATTTTTAATGGACGATGAAAATAAAGTTGAACAAAATGTTAAACAAAAAAGCAATAATATTAAAAAATCACAAGACAGTAAAATGAATAAAATATTTAAAGAAATAGGCGAATGGATATTTTGCTTTATTATAGCATATGTACTATATTTAAATATTAATTATTTTTTCGGTACTATGTCAGGCGTAAAGCAAGTTTCAATGAAGCCTACTGCATTAGAAGGAGAACGCTTAATAGTGCAAAGACCTAAAATATTTAAAAGACAGATACAGCATGATGATATAATAACATTTGAAGCTCCAAGTGAGTCTACAAAATATCTAAATGAAGAAGTGATAGATGATAATATTGCAAAATATATTGAATATACAGGATTAAATAAATTTTTATATAATTTTATTGGAATAGGTAAAATAAGTTATATTAAAAGAGTAATTGGCATAGAAGGAGATCATATACAAATTAAAGAAGATGGACAAGTATATAGAAATGAAGGAAAACTTATAGAATCATATACAAAAGATAAAACAACAAATATAAATGGCAAATATGTAGATGTAATAGTTCCAAAAGGATGTGTATTTGTTATGGGAGATAATAGATTAGAAAGTAAAGATTCAAGATTTTTTGGATGTATACCGATTAATAAAGTAAATGGATATGTCATTTGTAGGGTATGGCCATTTAATAGATTAGGTAAGGTATAAAAAGGAGAAAGATATGTTTGAAAATATAGTAGGTCATGAAAATCAAAAGCAAAAACTCTGTAATATGATTAAAAATGGCACTGTATCTCATGCATATCTTTTTTGCGGAGATAGTGGAATAGGAAAATCAACTATTGCCTGTGAATTCGCTAAAGAAATACTAGGAGTTGAAAACCTTGAAAAGTCTACGGATTATGTATATATATCAAAAAAAGAAGACAAAAAAGATATTGTAATTGAACAAATACGAAAAGAAATAATAGATACAGTATATGAGTTGCCAATGTCATCTAATAAAAAAGTATATTTAATAGATGGGGCTGAGCATTTAAATATGTCTGCACAAAATGCATTATTAAAGACGCTTGAAGAACCGCCAAAATATATTGTTTTGATACTTATTGCATCAAATAGGGGAGCATTTTTACCTACACTGCTCTCAAGAGTAAATGAAATTTCATTTAGCGCGCTTAGCGAGGAAAAATTAAAATCATATATATATGATAAATATAATATTAAGTTGCAAGATGATATGCTAAGATATCTGAATGGATCAATAGGCAAAGCAAATGAAATAATACAAAAAGGATATATAGAAAAATTTTTAAATATTGATAAAATTTATAGCTATTTAATAAAAAAAGATTTATTAAATATATATAATTATATATCAAATGTGGATTTTAATGATATTTATATGATAGATTATTTGGAATTTAAACTATATACAAATGGATCTTTTAATTGTATCAAATTTATTGAAAGAGCAAAAACAAGATTGAAAAATAATGGCAATTATGATATAGTAGTAGACAGCATGATATTAAAAATAATTGATTGCATTTAAGGAGAAAAAATAATGGATAAAATAATAGGAGTTAGGTTTAGAAAAACAGGGAAGCTTTACTATTTTGATCCTATGCATTTTGGCTTTAGAGTAGGAGACAGCATAATAGCTGATACTGAAAGAGGCGAAGAACTAGGAAGAGTAGTAAAAATAATTGATGAAAAAGACTGCCCAAAAAATATTGAAATCCAAAAAATTATTAAACCTGCAACAAAAAAAGATATAGATATATTTAAAGAAAATGAATTAAGAGCCAAAGAAGCTCTAGAATTTTGTAAAGATGAAGCAAAAAAATTAAATTTAAGTATGAAACTTTTATTAGCTGAATATACTTTTGATACATCAAAATTAATTTTTTATTTTGTTTCAGAAGAAAGAGTTGACTTTAGAGAATTAGTTAGAAATTTAGCACAAAAATATAAAGCAAGAATCGAATTAAGACAAATAGGCCCAAGAGATGAAGTTAAATCTCATCCAAATCTAGGAATGTGTGGTAAAGAAGTATGTTGTAGAACATATCTTCAAGATTTTGAACCAGTTACAATAAAAATGGCAAAAGAGCAAGGCTTACAAATAAATATGGCAAAGCTTTCTGGTGCTTGTGGAAAACTTATGTGCTGCTTAAAATATGAAGAAGAAGCATATAAAGAAAACTTAGAAAAACTACCTAAAGTTGGTGAATATGTAAAAGTAGGATCAGATGGTATCGAAGGGAAAGTAAGCGCTATAGATATATTAAAATTGAAGGTAAAAGTTAGATTTGGATCTTCAAGAGAAGATGAAAAATTTGAAACTTATTCTGTTGAAGAACTAACATGGAAAAAGAAAGAAGAAAAAAAGTAAAGCTAATTATAGCTTGAAAATTATAATATATTAAATAAGAAGGAGGTGATCTCATGTCATATAGAATTTGTGATAAATGTATATCATGTGGAGTATGTGAACAAGAATGCCCAACAGGAGCTATTTGTCAAGGCGAGGAAAGATATCAAATAGATGAAGAAAAATGCATTTCTTGTGGAGCATGCAGAGCAGTTTGCCCAGTAGAAGCACCAGAAGAAAATTAAAGTGTAATGTAAGTTAATAGAGACTAATTTTTAATTAGCCTCTATTTTTATATTTGTTTAATAATTTTCTTGATTATCAAATACATTTGTGTTATACTAGCCATATAATGATATAAAAGCTATGATGAAGAGGAGTAGAATAAAGGTTGCTTTAAGAGAGAAAAACTCATTGGTTGAAAAGTTTTTTAAGTAAACGTATTTGAAGGTAGCTTCGGAGCTGGCACACTGAAGTTTTTATGTGTAGGTATGTCCCGTCATACATCGGTTAATGTAAATGAAGAGTATATGCATTATGCATATAAAATAAGGTGGTACCGCGAATTACAGTCATTCGTCCTTATATCATAAGGATAAATGGCTGCTTTTTATATATAAATGTGGAAATAAATGTGGTGATAAGTATGGTAAAAGATTTAGAAATTTTTGTGGCACTATTAATTGCACTTTTTTGTATAATTTTAATATACAATGCAAGATTAATAGCCAAAAAAAGATTTAGCAAAAAAGATGAAAATAAATATACTAATATAATAAAAATTATTGGATTTGTTATATTTGCAGGAGCATTTATAACTATTTATTATATTAGGTAGAAAGGATCTATTATGGAAAACAAATTTGATTTTGACAAAAAAGAAGAACTAATATATAAAAACTGGGAAGAAAAAGGATATTTTAAAGCGGAAATAGATAAAGATAAAAAACCATTTTCTATTTCTATGCCACCACCAAATGTAACAGATAAATTACATATTGGTCATGCTCTAGTAAATACTATACAAGATGTATTTGTTCGTTATCATAGATTAAAAGGTGAGCCAACACTTTGGGTACCTGGTGTTGATCATGCAAGTATTGCAACAGAAGTAAAAGTTGTTAAAAAACTAAAAGAAGAAGGCAAATCAAAAGATATGTTAGGTAGAGAAAAGTTTTTAGAAGAAGCATGGGCTTGGAAAGAAAAATATGGATCTACAATAACAAATCAGTTAAGAAAAATTGGTGCCTCATGTGACTGGTCACATGAGAGGTTTACTATGGATGAAGGATGTTCAAAAGCAGTATTAGAAGTTTTTGAAAGATTATATAATAAAAATGTTATATATAAAGGTGAAAGAATAGTAAATTGGTGTCCTACATGTAAAACTCCAATATCTGAGACAGAAGTTGAATATGAGCAACAAGAATCTAGTCTTTGGCATATAAAATATCCTATAGAAAATAGTGATGAATATTTAGTAGTTGCAACCACTAGACCAGAAACTATGCTAGGAGATAGTGCTGTAGCAGTCAATCCAAGTGATACTAGATATAAACATTTAGTGGGAAAAAGAGTGCTTTTACCTATAGTTGAAAAATATATTCCAATTATATCTGATAGATATGTAGAGCTTGATTTTGGAACAGGTGTTGTAAAAATGACACCGGCTCACGATCCTAACGATTTTGAAGTTGGGAAAAGGCATAATTTAGAGTTTATAAATATATTAAATGATGATGGAAAACTTAATGAAAATGCAGGCAAGTATAAAGGAATGACTACTTTAGAGGCAAGGAAAAATATTGTTGAAAAATTAGAAGAAACAGGATATCTTGTTAAGATAGAACCATATACTCATAATGTTGGTAGATGTTATAGATGCCACAATACAATTGAACCATATATTTCTAATCAATGGTTTGTAAAAATGAAAGAGCTAGTAAAACCTGCTATCGAAGCTGTTAAAACTGGCGAAGTAGAATTTATACCAAAAAGATTTGAAAAAACATATTTTAATTGGATGGAAAATATACAAGATTGGTGTATTTCTAGACAATTATGGTGGGGGCATAGGATACCTGCATATTATTGTGATAAATGCGATAAAATTACAGTTTCTAAAAATCATATAGACAAATGTAAGTGTGGTGGAAATTTAACTCAAGATGAGGATTCACTAGATACATGGTTTAGCTCAGCTTTATGGCCTTTTTCGATTCTTGGTTGGCCGGAAAAGACAGAAGAATTAGAGTATTTTTATCCAAATTCAATGCTTGTAACTGGATATGACATTATAACATTTTGGGTAAGTAAAATGGTATTTAGTGGAATAGAATATACTGGCAAAGTACCATTTAAATATGTATATATAAATGGACTTGTAAGGGATGCTATGGGAAGAAAAATGTCCAAATCTTTAGGAAATGGAGTAGACCCTATAGATATCATTAAAGAGTATGGAACGGATGCTTTAAGATTTTCGCTTATTCAAAATATAACTGCTGGCAATGATGTCAAATATATTCCTGAAAAAGTGGAAGCTGCTAGAAATTTTGTAAATAAACTATGGAACGCTGCAAAGTTTGTAAATACATATTTAATAGACTTAAATGTTAACAATGTGGAAAACTTAATGCCAGAAGATAAATGGATACTTACAAAGTTATCAGATGTTATAAAAGAAGTTACAAAAAATATTGATAAATTTGAAATAGGTGTTGCGATACAGCAGCTTTATGATTTTATATGGTTTGATTTTTGTGATTGGTATATTGAAATGGTAAAGCCGCGTTTATATGAAAAAAGTTCACAGAGCTATATAGCGGCTATTTGGACATTAAATTATACTTTAAAAAATATTGTTATATTACTACATCCATATATGCCTTTTGTAACTGAGGAAATTTATGGAAATTTAATAAATAAAAAAGATTCTATTATGGTTGAGTCTTGGCCAAAAGCAGAATATGTTTTTAAAGAAGAAAAAAAATATATAGATATAATTCAACAGTTGATAAAGCAAATTAGAAATGAAAGGGCTTTGAAAAATATTACATCTTCTAAAAAGATTGATATGCAAATATTTATACAAAACAAGGATTTTCTTGAAGTTTTTAACACATCAATACAATATATACAAAAACTTGCATATATTGATAATATAAATTATTTAGAGGATATTAATAAGGCAAATAAAGAATTTATATCATGTCATTTAGAATTAATTAATGCATATTTAGATTTTTCAAATGTAATTGATAAAAATTCACAAATGAAAAAATTAATATTGGATAAAGAAAATATTATAAAGGAGTTAGATAGAGCTAATAGTATGTTAATTAATGAAAAATTTGTAAGTAAAGCACCTGAACAACTTATACAAAAAGAAAAAGAAAAACTTGTAAAATATAAAGATTTACTTGAAACAGTAGAAAAAAGAATTGAAAGTTTAAAATAACAAAAAAGGAAGAAAAAGCTAGATAAAATTACTATACATGAAATATTAACAATCAATATATTT
The DNA here is from genome assembly GCA_036660635.1 of Clostridia bacterium. Taxonomy (GTDB): domain Bacteria; phylum Bacillota; class Clostridia; order TANB77; family CAG-465; genus CAG-465. The sequence goes on from JAVXAF010000002.1 coordinate 41,514, forward strand.
GACATATTAAAAGTATTACTTAAAAATTAATCTTTAAATTTTAATGTATTTTAAAATTAAGAGAAAGGAACATCTAGTATATATTGTGATTATATAAATTAGATTATAAGTGATTAAAATGGATAAAAGAAGTAAAAGTATAAAAAAAGTAAGTATATTAAGTTTAATTGCTAATATGATATTACTCATTTTAAAATTATTTATAGGATTGCTCTCTAATTCACAAGCCATGATAGCAGACGCACTAAATAGTGCAGGAGATATTTTTGCATCAAGTATGTCTTTTATCGGCGCTAAGCTTTCTTCTAAGCCTAATGATAAAGACCATCCATATGGTCATGGAAAAGCAGAATATATATTTTCAATGCTAATTAGTTTATCAATGATAGTAGCGTCAATTCTTATGATTAAAAATGCTATACTAAGTATTGTAAATAAAACTCAAATAATATTTTCTGTATGGCTTGTAGTTGTTTGCATAGTTGTAATATGTACTAAAGTGTTATTATATATATATAGTAAAAACAAAAATATAAAAAATGGAAGTATATTGATTAAATCTATAATGGAAGATCATAGAAATGATATTTTTGTTACAACTGGAACTTTAATGGGTATTGTTTCGAGCTATTTTGGGCTATATTTCGTCGATGGCTTTGTAGGCATATCAATTTCTATTTGGATACTTATTGTTGGAATAAGGCTATTTAAGGAAGCATATAAAACTTTAATGGATACAAACATATCTTTAAAAGAAGAAAATGAAATTATAGAATATGTAACTTCTAATGAAGAAGTATTACATGTAGATAGTATTATTGCAAGACCTATTGGGCAACAATATGTTATAATACTAAAACTGTCAATGAATTCATATAAAACCTTAGAACAATGCCATAAATTAAGCGGAATAATTAAAAGTCAATTAATGGAAAAGTTCGAATATATTTCGGATGTTGTAATTCATATTAATCCACATGAGAATTAAAACAAAAAAGTATAGATAAATAGTCTATACTTTTCTTAATATAAGGAGTAAAAGATGGAAAAATGCAATTTATGCCCACATAAGTGTAATGTAATAAGAAGTGAAAAAATTGGGTTTTGTGGGGCAACTGATAAAATTAAAATAGCTTTGGCCAGTTTACATTATTATGAGGAGCCATGCATAAGTGGTAAAAATGGATCAGGAACAATATTTTTTTCTCATTGTAATTTAAAATGTGTGTATTGTCAAAATTATAAAATAAGTCAAGAAGATTTAGGAAAACCAATATCTATTTTAGAACTTGCAAATATATTTTTGGATCTTGAAGCAAAAAAAGCTAATAATATAAATCTAGTAACTCCAACTATTTATGCATTACAAATTAAAGAGGCAATAAAAATAGCAAGAAATAAAGGATTAAAAATACCAATAATATATAATTCTAGTGGCTACGAAAATGTAGAAACACTAAAAAAATTAGAGGGATATATTAATGTATATTTACCAGATTTTAAATATTTTGATAATGAAATTGCTTTAAAGTATTCGGGAATAAAAGACTATTATGAAAAGGCAAGTAGCTCAATTAAAGAAATGTATAGACAAGTAGGTCCACCTAAGTTTAATGAAAATCAAATCATACAAAATGGAATGATAATAAGGCATTTAATACTACCTAATAATATAAAAAACACTAAAAGTGTTTTAAAATGGATAAAAGAAAACATCGGAAAAGAAGCATATATTAGTATAATGGCACAATATTTTCCTACATATAAGGCAAAAAAAATTGAAAGTTTAAATAGGAAAATAACTAAAAAAGAATTAGAACAAGTTGAAAAATATATATATGAGTTAGACTTTGAAAATGGATATATACAAGAGCTTGGCAAACATGAAGAAGAATATGTTCCAAAGTTTGATATGTAATTTAAAAAATAAAATTGTCTCAATAAATATTTAAGTTGAGACAATTTTATTTTATTTTTTATTTATTAGAATTACCGCAAAAACAAAATAAAAATACAATTATAATTAATATTATGATACAACTATTTCCACCTAAAAGATTGCCTAAAAAGCCAACATTACAATCATCACTCATATAAATTCCTCCCTTTTATTTACAATTACAGTTATCTTTATAATTTAAATTCATATTACTCATTGAAAAATTAGAATGTTGCATCATAGTATTTTCAGACATGGTTCCCATTTGTGCAACTGTTTGATTAAAACATAAATACCAATCTAAACAATTGTACCCAAGTGGATTGTTTAATCTTTCTACTAATTCGCAATATGTTTTAGGAGAAGGTACTATAGTGGGTTGACCTGGAAGCCAATTTACAGGAGTAGCAACACCTTCTTTATCAGTAGTTAAAAGAGAGTCTAAAATTCTAAGAAGTTCTCCGGTGTTTCTTCCGGTAGTCATAGGATATTGTAAAATACATCTTATTTTTTGATCTGGATCAATAAAAAACACATTTCTTACTGTTTGAGTATTACTAACATTAGGTGCAATCATTCCATAAGATTTAGATATTTTCATATCTAAATCTGAAATTACAGGAAAAGGTATTTCCACACCAGTTGATTTATGTATATTATTTACCCAAGCAAGGTGAGAGGGATTACTGTCTATTGATAAACCAATTAAGCAACAATTTCTTTTTTCAAATTCGGGGTTTATTTTGGCAAGTGCTATAAACTCGGTAGTGCATACAGGCGTAAAATCACCTGGATGCGAAAAAAGTAATACCCATTTTCCTAAGTAGTCACTTAGTTTTAAAGCACCACATGTAGATACTGCACTAAAAGAAGGTGCTATATTTCCAATTTTAAGAGGATGTATATCCTCAAAAATCATATTTAAACACCTGTCATCTAAATTTTCGTTTAATTCATTTTTTTCCATAAAAATCCTCCTTAAAAATTATAATATATAGTATGCTAATTTAAAATGTTTGTGACACTAATACAAAATAAAGGTGCCAAACTGCTTATATGCAATGCCAAACTGATTTTTACTAGTTTCAACATATAAATGTAACAATTTACAAACTATGATAAAATTTTCAAAGAATTTAAGATATAATCTTAACAGAGGTAATAAATATGGTTGACAAAATTAGCATTTATATCTTGGATAATATTTTATATAAAAATGAAAAAATAGAATCAGATCAAAGAGAAATGATGATTTTTGGAATAACTAGAATAGTAGAAGATATACCTAAATATTTAATTATTTTAATAATTAGTATATGTTTTAAAATATTACCTATGGTTGGAATTGTACTTGGAGTTACCGTTGCATATAAAACCTTTATAGGTGGAGCACATGCAAGAACAAATATTGGATGCTTAATATCATCAAGTATATATTTTTTGGCACCTGTATTTATAAGTAAAAATGTAAATATAAGCTTAAAAACTTTATACTTTTTTATAGTAGCAATATTTATATTTTCTTTATATGTAATCGTTAAAAGAGCTCCAGCAGATACTGAAGAAATTCCAATTATAAATAAAAAGAAAAGAAAGCTTTTCAAAATGTTTGCTTTTTTATCTTTAATTACAATATATATATTTACTTTAACCATTATTAAGAGCTTAAATATAAAAATAATGATTTTTATAACCATTCTTTTGATAGATACTTTTGCAACAAAACCACTATATAAATTCTTTAATTGCAAATATAGCTATGAATCAGATGAGTTTAAGCAATATTTTAATTAGATATATGAGAATGATATAATAAAAATATTATTCTTTATATATATATAAAACTTAAGTTTTGCAAATCTTATATGTAATTACAAGCTTTTTTGGATGCACATATCGGGTGTATTATTTTAAAAGAATTGAACATTCACTTAACAACGTAAGCTAATGTTAACTTGCATGTAAGGACTAGTTTAAAAAAAGGAGGTATATATTATGAAAAAAATCGTAAAAAAATTAGTGGAGATGTACGCAAAATCATCAACAAATAGTTGCTTTTTTGTTTTATTTCATCAACCTAAAATGCCAAGAACTATGATTCAAAAATAATTGATATAGTAAAAAATGTAGAAAAAAACACTTCATATTGCAATATGGAGTGTAATTTTTTTATATAGATTAATTGTTAAATGGATTTTTCTATAATTAAATTTTGTACGAATTTATTTTTTTCAATAGTTGCAAAAATTTGAGAGTTTGAATTTTTACTAACTATTTTTTTAACTTCCCACAGACCAATACCAGATTTTATCTTTTTAGATGAAAATCCTTTTTCATAAATTTTGTTGAGATCTATATTTTTATCTAAACTAAAAGTGTTAAATATTTTAATAACATCAGAGCACTTTTTCTTATCATAAGACATTTCTATTTTTATATATTTGTCGTTTATTTTATCAGTAGCCTCTATGGCATTATCAATCAAAATACCAAGTATTCTAGACAAATCAGGCTTTGAAAATTGTATTTCGGCTATATTAGTAGTAATATCCAACTCAACTGGAATATCCTTTTCATTAGCAATAAAAAACTTTGAACCAACTATTCCGTAAATTGCGGGATCATTAAAGACCTTGGGATCTATAGTTGAAATATTATTAATTACACTACATTCTCCAAGAACTGAGTTTATATGATCTTGTAATTTATCATATTGTTTAGTAGACATATATCCATTTAATGCTTGTATAATATTGTTATAATCATGCTTTATAGTACGAACTCCATCGATCATTCCACTCATTGTTTTGTTATGGAGCTTTGTCAATGTAAGCTCTGATACAACTAATTCTTTTCCAACAGTAATATTAAAATATGATATTGTTATAACACATACACAAATTAATTGAATACTATTTACAAATAGAAAAACAGGAGGATAACTATATTTAGTTAATACAAAAATTGCAACTTGCGGTACTAAACATATAGCAACTATAAATAAAAACATTTTGACTTGTTTAGGAGACATTTTATTTAAATTGTTTTTTAAGCCAATTAATTTTTCTTTATAGTGAAGGATTAATTGAATTATTCCAAAAGCTAATAGTATTTGTAAAACGATTACAAGAAAGTATAAAACAGTACTTTCTAATAATACATGTGAGGGTTTACGAAAAATCACCATAATTCCTGTACAAGCTAGTAATTCTGTTATTGATAAAAAAGCAAATGTTAGAAAAGGTATAGATAGTGATTGTAACTTGGTAAGCTTTAGCATATATTTACCAGTTAAAAACATAAATATTGAAACCGTCAAGTAACCAATAATTTGTAATTTACCTTTTAACACCATGCCTAATGTTACCATAATTATAGATGAACCTATTATTGAAATAATTTGCTTTTTGGTACAATGCTCATCTGTAAATAAAATTTTAAGCAACATTAAAAAATATGAAAACATGGCTGTTTGAATCAGAATACTAATTATTTTTAAAGTTATATTTAACATTTTCTCCACTCCTTATTATATTTCAAAGTGCGAATTTATAGGACAACGCAGTTCTTTTGAAAAATACACAAAATGATCTTTTTTATCTATACAGTATACTTTATCTGTATTTATTATATAAGATCTATGAGATTTTCTAAAATTATTTGGTAACTTCTCTATTAAAGATTCTAAAGTTTTTGTTGATTCAAGAGTTTCACTCTTAGTATATATTATTGATTTATTACCGAGTTTTTCTATATATAAAATATCATTAACTCTTACAGATATCCATCTATTTAGATGTAAAAAGATGTTATTACTTACTTCAAATTCATCTTTTAGTCTACATACTAAATCTTGAACAATTGCTCTGTTTATTGGCTTCACTAAGTAATCAAATACTTTTGCAAAAAATGAAATATGCATATATCTTTGATGAGCAGATATAAAAATAAGGTAAAAGTCTTTATTGTATTTCCTTAAGTCTCTGGCAAATTCTAAACCGTTTTTACCACCATTTTTAAAATCTATATCTAAGAAAAGTATATCAATTTGCTTGTTTATTATTTGTTTGTAAATTTCATGCTGATCAGTAGTTACTAGATCAATCTCAGCATCAAAGTTTTGCTCAATAAATTCTGATTCTAAAAATGTTTGCAAAGGTTGCAAAGTAATAAGGTTGTCATCGCACATACCAATTTTAATCATATCTTTCCTCGACTTCCAATTTTTAACACATTATTAAATATACTACAAAAATATACATTTGTCAACAGATTTCAATGCTAACTTTCCTACAAAATTCGACATTTTCAGCACTTTTAATAATCATAAAATTCTGATAATATAATATAATATATGAGGAGTGATTAAGATGCTTTCAAAAAGAAAAGAAAAGAAAAAATGGTCAAAAAATATTATGAATTCACTTACAATAAAACAAAAAATAGAGACCGCAAGAGATAGATTTTCAGAGTTTTTTGAACTTCCAAATGAGGTGGTAGCTGGAAGTGCAAAAATAACAAGCATTGAAAATAAAAGTGTATTAATAGAAGGATATAAAAAAATTATTGATTATTATAATAATTATATTAAAATCAAAACTAACAATATGAATGTTGTTATTGATGGTGCAAACTTGGATATAAAAGAAATCACAGATAGTGAACTTCTAATTGAAGGGGATATTTATAGTATAAATTATAATAAATAAAATAGGGGGAATCTATGAATCTTACAAATAGTATTAAGAATATATTAGGGGTTGTTACAGTTCAAATAGAGGGCTTTTTTACCGAAAGATTTATAAACCTGTGCAAAATAAATAATATTAAAATTTGGGAAGTTCGAAATGTGGTAAAAGGAGTGATAAGATTTAAAATAAACATTTCTGAGTTTAAAAAACTAAAAAAAGTTGCCAAAAAAACCAAGTGCAAAATTAAAATCAAAGAAAAAAAAGGAATATATTTTAAATTATTTAAATACAGAAAAAGGAAGTTTGCCGCAATTTTATTGTTTTTTGCATTAATTTTTTGTATTCTATTTTCTACTGTCATTTGGAATATTAATATAAGCGGAAATGATACAATTACATCAGAAGAATTATTAAACCAGCTAAAAGAATCTGGACTATACGTGGGTAAGACTAAAATAGGTTTGGACAAAAAGAAAATTATTAACAATTTAAGACTTACATCAAAAGATGTATCTTGGGTGGGTTTAGAAATTAATGGAACACAAGCCAATATTAAGGTTGTAGAAAAAACAAGACTAGAAAAAAGAGATATACAACAGATAAAACCTGGAGATATAATTGCAACAAAATCAGGTATAATAACAAAGATTGTACCAGAAAATGGCACGGCTAAGTATAAAGTTGGAAGTTATATTGAAGAGGGAACAATTGTAATAGAGGGAACAATATATAGCAAGTTTATAGAGCCAATTCAGGTTCCGGCAAAGGGAATATTTAGAATTGATTGTGATTATACTTTTGAAAAAGAATATAAATATGAACAAGTACAAAAAGAGTATACTGGTAAAAAGTTTTTCACTATAGGAATTGGAATAAATTATAAAGAAAATATGTTTAATTATTTGAATAAATCTAAAAAATATGATATAAGTAAAATAAGTAAGAAAATGAATTTTTTTGGAAAAGTTATTTCATTTGATTTTTATAAATGTGTGGAATATGTTCAAAAGTCTCATGTAGGCACTAAGGAAGAACTACTAAATAAAGCAAATTTAGAAAGTGAAGAATATTTTAAAAAAGAAATATTAGCAAAATTAAATGAACCAAAGTTGGTAAAACAAAATGAAAATATATTAGAAAAAGAAGATGGAATAATAGTAAAAAAAGTATATACATTAAACGAAGAAGTTGGTAAATTTGTGGAAAGGAACTACTGATGAATATAAATATAGATTTAGATGGAAAAATAATAAAATTTTTATCAGATGAAACAAAAAAAGATAACAATACTTTTAGTAAATATATTGAAGATATAGTATATTTTGCGTTACTTGAGCAAAAAATAGAAATAGAAAATATATTTATATCTATCAAAAGTGCAAATGAAAAAAAAATAAAGCAAATCAATAAAGATTATAGAAATATAGATAAGGTTACAGATGTACTTTCTTTTCCTATTTTCGATGCAGACGAATTTAGTAAAATAATTAATGAGAAACAAGAACAAAAAAAGATGAAGGCTATTGAACTTGGAGATATAGTTATATGTTTAGATAGGGTAAAGCAACAGTCCATTGAATATAAGACAGGCATTTTAAGAGAAATGCTTTATATGATTACACATGGAGTTTGCCACTTGCTAGGATATGATCATCAAAGTGATGACCAGAAAACACAAATGAGAAAAATAGAGGAAAATATTTTAGATAAGATAGGAGTAGGAAAAAATGAGTAATATTTCTGAGACCAAAAAAAAAGAAAATTTAGAAAAAATTAAAATGACAAAAAATAAAAGCTTTTTTACATCAATGGGACATGCACTAGATGGAATAATAAGAGCCTTTAAGACTGAAAGAAATTTAAGAATAGATTATATAATAGGACTATTTGTTTTAATTAGTAGCTTATTTTTCGATTTTACCAAAACAGAATTTGCGTGTCTTTGTCTTACAATTGGATTTGTAATATTTGCAGAAATGATTAATTCTACCGTAGAGTATATAGTAGACCTTGCAACAGATAAATATGATGATAGAGCAAAAGCTGCCAAAGATATTGCAGCAGGTGGAGTACTTCTTGCTAGTGGAGTAGCTATTGTTGTTGCATATTTTCTGTTTGCAGATAAAATATATAATGCAACAACTGTAGTTTTAAGCTCAGTGTTAGAATCAAAGATACATATTTTGTTTACAATTATATTTGCTATAGTACTGCTAGCTGTCATTTTAAAAGGAATGTTTGGAAAAAATGATAAATATTCACAGATTTATCCAAGCGCTAGAGTTGCACTTGCTTTTGCACTTACAACATATGTATATATAATCACAAAAAGTATGTTTGTTGGTGTAATTTCACTTATTCTTAGCATAATAATTGCTCAAATAAAGATTGAAAATGGGAAAACCAAACCTTTATTTATGATATTTAGTGCTGTGCTAGGTGTTCTTGTTGTACTAATAGTATATCAGATTGTATTAATGAGACCGGAAATAATTAATATGTTTAGTTTTATCAAAAAATAAAAATAGGAGGTAATGATGAATAGTATTGATTTATTAAAAATTGCTGAAAATGCAAGGAAGAATTCTTTATGTAAATGTTCTTCATATAGTGTTGGAGCAGCTTTACTTGCAAAGTCTGGTACAGTATATATTGGAGCTAATATAGAAGACCCTGTTATAATGGGGCTTTCAAATTGTGCTGAGAGAGTAGCTTTTCAAAATGCATTCTCACATGGTGAGAGAAACTTTGAGGCAATTGCAATTGTTGGCGCAAACAAAGATGAAAATGCTAAATTAGATGTGATACCTTGTGGTATGTGTATACAATATATTTTAGATATGTGTGATGATATAAGTATAATTACATATGACAAAAATGGTGAGGTCAAGTCTAATAAGGTAGATTATTATATAAAAGGAACATTCAAAATTTAAAAATAATATATAATAAAAAAGTGCATATAATGTAAGAGGTGATTTTATGAAACACAAATACATTATTGCACTTTTTTGCATTTTTATGTTTATTACAGTAATTTGTATAAATTCTAGTAAAGAAGTACAGGTAAAAGAAACATTTAGTAGTATTCAAACTAAGGCTTTTTGTAATGTGCTTACTATAAAGGAAAATAGCGATAAGTATGATATAGAAGTTTTTTATCCAGAGACAAAATATGAACAATTAAATAAAATTATAAAAGACAAAATTGATACTTATATATCTGATTTTAAAAAAGAAGCAAATGAAAATATTGTTAAGAGTACTTTAATAATAAAATTTGATTCTTATGAATATAAAGAATATGTTTCATATCTTTTTAGGAATGTTGTTGATTTTGGCGGAGCACATCCAAATACATATTCGTCTAGTGTTAATTTTGATACTAAAAAATTAAAGGAAATAACAATAAAAGATTTGATCCAAAAAAATAAAAAATTTTTACTTTTTTTGTCAGAGTTTGCTTTTGACAATTTAAAGAACGTTAAGGATATGATAAAAGGAAATGATTTTACTATGCTAAAAGATGGAACATTACCAAAGCAGGAAAATTTTCAAAATTTTGTATTTGATAAAGACGGAATCAAATTCTTTTTTGATAGATATCAAGTTGCTCCATATTATTTAGGTGAATTTAATGTAATTGTACCGTATGATAAAGTTAATATCTAATATATTATTAAATTGTATAAAAAAAAAATCCTTTCAAATACTAATGGTAAGTAATTGAAAGGATTTTTTATGCAAGTTTCAAAAAAAATAAATATAAATGAATTCAAAATGGATAGCAGTTTGGATTTAAAAAACAATTATGATATCATAAAAAAACATATAAAAGTTGGTTCAAAACAAGGATGCTTCTACTATATAGATGGATTTTTAAAAGAAAAAATTATGACAAATATAATGGAGGCTATTTTAAAGATAACTCCTGAACAAATCAGTAGTATAAAAACTGCTGAAGAGTTTTCAAGCAATTTTTTGAATTATCCAGAAATTGAAATTCAAACTGATTTTAATATGATATTTCAAAATATATTATCTGGATGTCTTATTTTTTTTATAGATGATTTTGATCAGAGCATAATAATTGATATTAGAAAATACCCAAATAGAAGTATAGAAGAACCTGAAAATGATAAAGTTTTAAGAGGAGCAAAAGATGGATTTATAGAGACACCGATAGTAAATATTGCTCTAATAAGAAGAAGAATTAGGAGTCTTGATCTAAAAGTAGAGTATTTTAATTTAGGAGAAGAAACTCATAGTGATGTTGTTATTTGTTATATGCAAAGTAAAGTTGATGGTGAAAAGCTCGAAAATTTAAAAAATAAAATATCAAATTTAAAGGTTAAGTCACTAACTAATGGTAGTCAGAGCTTAATTGAATCTCTTAGTACTAAAAAATGGATAAATCCATTTCCAAAAGTAAAATTCACATCAAGACCTGATATTGCAGCAAGTAATCTACTTGAGGGGCGCATAATTTTAATGGCTGATAATACACCATCTGTTGCAATTGTTCCGACATTTATACTTGATTTTTTTCAAGAGGCTGAGGATTACTATTTTCCACCCCCTACTGGTAATTTTATACGTTTTACAAGAATATTACTAGCAATTATTTCTACGTTTGTAACACCGTTATGGCTTTTAGCAATAAAAAATTTGAGCTTATTGCCTACTTGGCTTGCTTTTTTAGAACCTAAAGAAATGGCAGGCATTCCGACATTAATTCAGTTACTATTTCTTGAGTTTTCGGTTGAAGCATTAAGGGCGGCAAGTGTTAATACACCCGCAATGATATCAACCTCAGTTGCTTTAATTGGTACAATTATAATAGGAGATATTGCAGTTGTAAGTAAAATAATAATGCCAGAAGCATTGCTTTTTACAGCTTTTGCAACCATAGGATTTTATTGCCAATCATCATTTGAGTTTGGATATGCATTAAAATATGTAAGAATGATGTTATTGATTTTAGTGGGACTATTTAATTTTTATGGCTTGGCAATAGGTATAATTATAACAATTTTAATGATGGCTTTTAATAAAACTATTACAAAAGATAGTTTTATTTATCCATTAATTCCTTTTAATTTTAAAGATCTTAAAAAAAGTTTAATAAGAACTAAAAATATTTAGATTTTTTTAAAACTCTTATTAGTATAACTAATCATAAAAAAAAAGTCGAATAATATAATATAGTAGTACATTAATTGTTTGATTTTTTTGAGGTGAAATATGTTAAAAATAAATAATAAAATAAAAGTAATGTTTTGTATAACTATGAGCTTTTTGATTTTTGCAAATAGTATATTAGGAGTTGGATATATATATAAACTAGAAAAAACAAAGGAGAAGGAATCTAGTATAAGTACAATTGCCACCCCTGAGTTTAATTTTCAATCAGAGTCTCAGTATTTGATTGAACCATATAGTGGTAACGTACTATATGCCAATAATGAAGATGAAAAACTTTTACCAGCATCAGTAACCAAAGTAATGACCTTACTATTAATAATGGAACAAATTGATTCTGGAAAAGTATCATATGATGATAAAGTTACATGTAGCGCTAATGCATCAAAAATGGGTGGTTCTCAAATTTGGTTTAAAGAAGGTGAGCAATTAACAATTGATGAAGCACTTAAGGCAATATGCGTTGTTAGTGCAAATGATGTAACGGTTGCAATTGCAGAAATGATTGGTGGAACAGAAAGCAATTTTGTTAGTATGATGAATAAAAAAGCACAAGAATTAGGTATGTCAAATACATGTTTTAAAAATTCTCATGGAATAGATGAAGATGGACACTATAGCACAGCTAAAGATATTGCAATAATGTCATCTGAACTTATAAAAAAACATCCTAATATATTAAAATATACTTCGATATGGATGGATACACTAAGAGATGGAACATTTACTCTTAGTAACACCAATAATTTGATTAGATATTATGAGGGCGCAAATGGACTTAAAACAGGGTCTACATCTAAAGCTCTATTTAATTTGGCGTCCAGTGCAACAAGAGATGGAACAACTTTTTTAGCTGTTATAATGAGAGCACCATCTTCTGCTATAAGAGCAGAAGAATCTAAGCAATTGTTAAATTATGCTTTTTCTACATATGAAACACAAAATATATATTCAAAAGGAGTAAGCGTAGACAGCATAAATATAAATAAGGATATAACGGGTGAAAAAGAGGTTATTACAAAAGATGATATAAAATCATTAATTGAAAAAGGTAACAAAATCAATACAATATTTAAAATCACATATGATAAAGTAAAAGCACCTATTTTAAAAGATGAATCAATAGGCAAAATAGAGGTGTTTGAAGAAAAAACAGGCAAAAAAATAGGAGAAACATCTCTTACTTTAAAAGAAGATTCACTAAAATCTGGAATAAAACAATATTTAAGAAAAGTTTTGGATATTTTTATGTTAAATATATAAAATTAAATATTGAGTGCTATAGATAAAAGGTAGTAAATAAAATTAATTTTAAAAAATAAAAAAATAAATAAGAATTTTATAAAAAAGTGAAGATTTTTAAATGTTCACTTTTTTTTCATGGCAGAAAATGTCGTAATAGCAAAAGAAAAGAGACCTATATTTCAAAAGCATTACACGTATATTACATTTTCGTTTAAATGAATAAAACTAAATAAAAATAGAGCATAAGAGATTGAAAAAAACTTATTAATAATATATACTTAATTAGTAATAAGGAATTTAAACAAAAAATGTTTTGTGGAGGTAAATATATGATTGGAATGGGTCAAATCAAGAGGAAACAAATGCAAGGAATAGCTATTGGAATAGCTATTGGTATAGTTGGAATAGCAGCAACTATTTGGATATGTGTATCTATAATTAAAACATATCAAGAGGGAACAAACAAAAGCTATAATAAAACGTATACTCAAATGGTAGCGGTTCTTACAAAAGATGTTATACAAGGAGAAAATATTACAAACGATATGGTAAGCGAAGTTAGAGTACATAAAAGTACAGTACCTACTGGTGCTTTAAGCATAAGCGATATAGTAGGGCAAGTTGCAAAATTTAATATTGCAGCAAATGTGCCACTTACATCTTCTATGATAACAACTGAAATAATAGCAGCAGATATAAGAATACAAGAAATAAATACAATACTTATGCCATCTGATTTAAAAGAGGGCGAAAATATAGATGTTAGAATAATGTTTCCAAATGGTACAGATTATATAGTATTAGCACAAAAACAAGTTAGCAAAATTGCTGGTGCTACAATGTGGTTAAAACTTGGAGAAGACGAAAGATTGATTTTAAATAGTGCAATGGTAGATTCATTCTTAAATGAAGGAACAAAACTTTATGCAACAAAGTATGCAGATAGTGACGCACAAATAAAAATATCTGATGATGCTTCAAACAAAGCACAAGGATATGTGACAGAAGAGATTAAAAAAGAAATGAGTAAAATTAAAACTGCAGATGAAAAAACAATTACTGATATGTTATTTAACTTAGTAATAAAGTATAAAAACTTTGCTGCAACTGTAACAAGAACAGCAGAAAACTATCAACCAAATTCACAAGTTATGGCTATGATGAAAACAAATACAATTATATTAGATCAAGCTAAAGAAAAATTAAGTAATGAGGCTAGAGCAAATATAGAGTCTGGAATAAATAGTTATGAGTCAATAACTGGTGATAAATATTCAAACGTTGTCTCAGGAGCACAAAGTTCAATCAACAATCAAAAAACAACAAGAAATGAAATTATAACTGGTGCTACTACAAAAGAATAATAAAAAATAGGAGGAAAACAGATGCAAGTAATTGGATTAATAGGGTATGTAGATAAATATGACTTTGCTATAAATTTAGCTAAAGCAATAAATGTTATGAACAAATCCGTTTTAGTAGTTGATGCTACAAATGATAAAAAGTTGCAAGCTATAATACCGTCATTGGATAATATAGGAGATGCATACATAACGCAGTACAATAATATAGATTTTGCTCTTGGATTTAAAAGCTTACATGATATTGAAAATTATACGGCGGAGCAAGGAATTAATTTATCACTGTATGATTATATTTTAATAGATATAGACACCACTGCTACATATGAGTTATTTAGAAGTAGAAATTTTGATAGAACATACTTTTTTATAGATACAAGTGTTTTATCAGTATCAAAAAACAAAGAATTGGTAAAATCAATGAGAGTATATAACAAAGAAGAAGCTTTAAAAATTACTAAAGTTTTATATAGGGCCTATATGTCAAGAGCTGCTGAGGAGTATTTTGAAAATCAAATTGAATCATATAATGTAGAGTGGCAAGAGCCTGAGTATGAAATACCAATAGATGAAATAGATAAAATTACTGATATTGATTCACAGTTTTCAGGTATAATTGAAATTAGAAAACATAGTAAAATGTTCATAAATACTATTGCGGATTTAACATCTGAGATATTAGATGAGGTTACCGCAAAAGAAGTTATAAGAGAAATTAAAAGGAGGAAGGATTAATGCCAAGAATTGCTTTTTGGAGCCCTGATGCCAGTATGACTGGTAACACACATGTCGCAATAGCTGTAAGTTCTTTGATGGGAATTACGCACAAATCAACATGTTTGTTAATGCAAGGAAATTATAATTCAAGAAAAATAGAAGCATCATTTACATCATATGATCAGCTAAAAGCTAGTGGAGCATTTGAGAGCTCTAACTTAGGAATTAATGCTTTAATAAGACTTGTAACTAGTAGCAAGCTTACATCTGACGCAATTGAAAATTATGCAAAACCAGTTTTAAAAGATAGATTAGATGTATTATATGGTATGAACTCAAAAGATATAGAGGGATATTCTCAATTAGTAAATAATTTACCTTATATAATTAGAAAAGCAGCAGAAATTTACGATATTGTTTTTATAGATATTCCAAAAACACTTGATGAACAGTATACAAAAGCTACACTAAAAGATGCGGAAATTGTTATATGTGTGGTAAATCAAGATGTTGTAAAATTGGATGAGTTTTTTAATACATTAAATAATTCAGATGAATTAAAAGATAAACAAAAGATTATTGTTATTGGCGATTATGAAAATAAGTCTAAACTTAATATATCAAATATAAAATTAAAATATGGCGTAAAAGAGCCAATATATGCTCTACCACATAACTATATATTTTCTGATGCTTGTAATAGTGGTACTATATTAGACTTCCTATATAGAAATCTTAATGCTGATTCTAAAGATTATAATGGGAATTTTATATTCCAAGCATTACAAATTGTAGAAAGAATTGTAGAACTTGGCAAAATAAAAGATAATTAAAAACTAAAATAAAAGAGGTGAGAAAATGTCAATTGCATTTATATTTAATATTATATTAATCATATTACTTATAGGGTTTGTTATAGCATTTTTTGTATATAAAATAAAAAAAGCAGATACAAAAGAAGAAAAATCAGATATAACAAGAGAAAAAGAAAAATATAGTTTGGAAACAATGCAAGAATATATAAAAAAGCAATTTGATGAAATTACTAGAATGAATTTATATGATCTTGCTTTATCAGAAGAAGAATTTGAAAGAAGAAAAAATGTTAAATATGAATTAAAAAAGGCTTTAAGAGGCGCTGGATATGCTGACAAAAAAGATAAAAAATATGTAAAGACTTTGATGTTTGACCTTTTGAGAAATAATTATAAAGTAAATAATTTTAATATCAATAATGCAATACCTTTTAGTGATTTTGACAGATTAACTCCTCAAGATAAATTTGAAATCTTATTGCATATATATAAAAAAGAATTTAAAGCAGACGCTTTAAGTGAAATAATCACAAAATATACTTTAGATTATCCAAAATATGAGTTTGACTCTCAAGTGCCTTCATACGTAATAACTGCTAAAGAAATTTCGGATATATTTGAGAAAGAAGTGTCAGAAGATACATTATCTTTTGAAGATAAATTAGAAATATTAGTACAAAGAATATATCAAAAATATAAAGGTTATAGCGTTGTAGACGATATTCGTGATATGAATATTGATGGAATATCTGGAGGAGTATCTGGTATACCTCCTTCATTTCTAGACCAATTAAGTGATATGAGCGATTATTTAGATCAAATGCAAGATAGAAAAATACCTATGTCTTATGATTCAATTTGGATATTTTATAAAGGTAAAGCAACATATTTGTCGTTTTTATCTTTTGGCAGTGAAGCTGAGCTAAAAAGAGTATGTCAAAACATATATAAATACAATAATCCAGGGCAACTCTCTGAGTCTGTTGGTTTTAAAATCAATGAGATGAAAGATGGTTCACGTGTAGTTGTTTTAAGACCTAACTTTTCAGAGTCTTGGGCATTTTTCGTAAGAAAGTTTGCTCCACCAACTCTTATTTCTCCGGAACAATTATTAGTACATAAAAATAAAGAGACTGTAATAGAACTGCTTAAATATTTAATTAGAGGTGCTAGAGTAACAGCAATAACTGGTGAACAAGGTTGTGGTAAAACAACACTTTTAATGGCTATAATGAAATATTTGTATCCAACAATAACAATTCGTGTACAAGAGACAGCTTTTGAATTACATTTAAGAAAAATATATCCTTATCATAACATTTTATCTTTAAGAGAAACTGATACAATAACAGGACAACAAGGTCTTGACGTACAAAAGAAAACTGATGGAGGCGTTAATATATTAGGAGAGGTCGCAACTGATCCGGTTGCCGCTTGGATGATTCAAATGGCACAGGTTGCTTCAAAATTTACATTATTTACTCATCATGCTAAAACGTTTCCTAACTTGATTACAGCACTTAGAAACTCACTTTTAAAAATAGGAATGTTTAACTCAGAAAACGTGGCAGAAGTGCAAGTTGTACAAGTTATAAACTTTGATATACATTTAAAAAGAGGCGTTGATGGAACTAGATACATTGAAAGAATAACAGAATGTATACCATTGGAACCAACGTTTAATTACAATGAAGATTATAAAAAAGTAAAAGATATGGACAAAAAACTAGATAAATTCATGGACAACACTGTAGAATATTTTAGACATATGACACAAACAAGCAATTATACATATAAAAATATAATTGAATTTGTCGATGGAGAATACGTATTTAAAAATCCAATTTCTGAAGATAATATAAAAGCAATGAGAGACAATATGTCACCAGAAGATGTCAAGGAATTTGACAATTTCATTGATAGAGCTTGGAGGTGATAGTACTTGATAACAAAAATAGCTATTGGGCTTGTATCAATATCTTTTATAGGATTACTAGTATTACTTGTATATTATAAGCTAATAAGAAAAAAATACAAAAAAAATAGTGCGTTATACAATAAAGATGCTCTGTTAGTTAAAAATAAATCAAATGTTAAAGATGGATTTGATAAAATCTATCAAATTATATATTTAACTTTCACTAAAATGCCAGTTTTAAAGTACTATACTAAAAAGACAAGATTAAAAATGGAAATGGCAAATGATTATACAGAATATGAATTAAGAAAAAATTCTGGAAAACTTATGTTATTTGCAGTTGTATTTTTGTTTATTAGTTTGTTTGTATTTTTAAACTTAGTTAATGATGTGTATATGTCTTTAATAGTAATAGTTGGTGTATTAATAATAACAGAAAAAATGATTGATATATCTATTACATCTGTATCAACTAAGATTTTAAGACAAATGCCTGAAGCATTTACAAGCATAAGACATGCCTTTCATGAACATGGAATGATAGAGGAATCTTTTCAAGCGGCAATAGATGATTTAGGAGATAAAGAAATAGTTCCACAACTTAGAAAAATTAAATATGCAATGATATCTGAAAATCCAGAAATAGAATTAGAAAGATATTATGATACTGCTCCAAATAGATTTTTAAAATTATTTGCAGGTATTTCATACTTGACACTTGATTTGGGAGATAGAAAAGTTGAGGGATCTTCAGTATATCTTAAAAACTTAAATAATATATTAAGTGATATTTATCTAGAAATTTTAAAGCAAGATAAAATTAATTATATGTTTAGAAGTTTAACTATCATTGCTGTAATTCCACTTGTAGTTATAAAACCATTACAAGCATGGGCAGAATCAAGTTTCCCTGCACTATCTAATTTCTATAATAGTAGTATTGGATTTGTAATGCAATCATTAATTATAATATCAATATTTGTTTCATATATGCTACTTAGAATAATACGTGAAGATGCAGAGGAAATTAAATTCGATAGAGTAGCAAGTGTAAAATGGCAAGAAAAGGTTTATCAAAACAGAATAGTAAAACTAGTTGTAGATGCAATTAAATCAAGCCAACATACAAAGAAAAATAGAAAAGAAACAGCTCTAATAAAAAATACAAACGCATATTTAACTATAGAATGGTTATATGTTAATAAACTTACTGCGGCAATTGTGGTATTTGTACTAGTTCTTGTGTTAGTATTTAATATGCAGCGAATTGATATGAAATCAGTTTATACTCAAGTTGGTGAAGAGTTTTTATCATTTGGTAAGCTAACGCAAGAACAAGAACAAGCTGCTCAAGCAATAAATGATAGTGATAAAACATATATCAATAAGTATAAAAACAAAAAAGTATCAAAACAAGAATTACAACTTGAATTTACAGATCCGGTAACTGGTACTATAGATCAAAGCTCAGTAGATAGAGTTTATGGAAAAATAGATACAGTAAAAAATTCATATCTGAAGTTCTGGCAAGTTGTAGTAGCACTATTAGCTGCTTGGATTGCATATATGTCACCAACTTTAATACTATTTCTTAAAAATAAAATTAGAGAAATGGAAAAAGAAAATGAAATAATGCAATTCCAATCAATAATTTTAATGCTTATGTACATTGATAGAATTGATGTACAAACAATACTAGAATGGTTATGTCGATTCTCATACGCTTTTAAAGAACCTATTGCAACTGCTTTAAACAATTATGAGTCCGGTGCAGAAGAAGCTTTAGAAGAGTTAAAAGAATCAGTACCATATAAAGATTTTGTAAGAATAGTTGAACAGTTACAATCTGCTGTTGAAAGAATTCCTGTAAAGGCAGCTTTTGACGAACTTGAAACAGAAAGAGCTTTCTTTCATGACAGAAGAAAAGATAGTAATGAAAAACTAATACAAAAAAAAGTTACAATGGGAAAAGCCTTAGGCTTTACACCTATGGTACTTTTAATAGGTGGCTATCTTGTAGCTCCACTTATGATTGTAAGTATCATGCAAATGATGTCTTACTTTACAAAAATGTCATTTTAAATAATTAACTTTAAAACAATTGTAAATTAAATTGGTAAATACACTGAAATGGTGTTTTACATAGATTAAAAGAGGAGGAAAGAAAAATGGATAATGCTCAAAAAGCAATAATGATAGGCGTAGGTCTATTCATAACAATTATTATCATAGCTGCCGTTATGCTTATAACAGGAATGGGTCAAGATATGATAAATAATTCACAAAGTCAAGTGTCAAATATTTCATCAAGTCTACAAGCACAATTAACATCTGATTTTGACGGAACAACAGTTACAGGTGCACAAGTTGTATCAGCAATAAAAAGATATTATACTGATGAAAAGATGGCCTTAACAGTACAAGCTGTTGCAGGTAAAGTAACTAAAAATTATGGAAAAGTTGCTATTGATGGCAAAAAAAATGGAGCAATAGAAAAAATAGGTACTTTGACTAATACAACAGATGTAGACAATTATGTGCCTTCAACTGCAAAGTACACAGCAAATTTACTTAAGGTTAACGAAGTAGTTATAGGTATAAAATTTGAAAGACAAGCAAATTAATTTCTTAAAGGTATATAATTATACAATAGTTATATACCTTTAATGTTTAATTTGAATTTTAAAGATTTTATGCAAAGTAAAAACTACAAGAAAATTACAATGAATTTTAAAATAGTTAATATAGATAAAATATATAACTTAAAAGTAGTAGGTTATTTTATCTATATTGTAAAAAGTACATATTTAAAATATATACTTTTTACAGTATAGATTAGATTTTTAAGGAGATAGCTCTTATGGGAAATGCTCAAAAAGCAATAATGATAGGTGTAGGTCTATTCATAACAATTATTATCATAGCTGCAGTTATGCTTATTGCAGGTATGGGACAAGATATTATTAACACTTCTAATAAAGAAGTATCAAATATTTCATCTAATTTGCAAGCACAACTTACAGTAAACTTTGATAATAAAACTATGACTGGAGCTGAAGTAATTGCAGCGGTAAAGACATATTATATGTATAATGATTTAGCAGTTGCAGTCCAAAAAAAAATGGATCACCCGGTTGGAGATGGAGCTATATATTGGCCTGGTGAATTTAATTATTATAGTAAAAAAAGAGCAACAAGCCAAGAGTCTTTCATTGAAAAATGTGGCTCGCTGTATGATAATAAAGATCAAATCAAGATTTTTAAACTAACAGATAAAAGCAATAAAGAAACTTATGTAAGACCAAATGAAAAGTTCATTGCTAAATTATTTAAAATGAATAATATCGTATTAGGAATAGCTTTTATAAGAACAGAATACTTAAAATAAATATATAAATCTAACAAAGGGGTGGAAATAATTTATGAATGATTCAGCAATTAAAGCTATAATGATTGGCGCAGGTACACTAATAGCTATCATTACAATATCCCTTGTTTTAAATTATTATAACACGGCAAGGCAGACAGTACAAAACATTGGGACAGGCCCAGATATTGCATATAATTATAGGGAAGATATAAAAACCATATTACTAAGGGCAAATGGTAAAACAGACCAAAACAAACCTACTATAAAAGGTGTAGATGTTAAAAATATGTTAAATTATTTTTATGATAACAAAGAATTTAAAATCAATGTTTCACTAAATTATAGTTTAACTCAATCAAATAAAATAAATTATAAGAGAGATAATGTAAACAATAATAAAGAAGAATACAATATAATAGTAAATCAATTAATTTTAGATCAAGAGTTTACAATTGAAAGAACAACTATTACTGAAGAAGGATTAGAAAAAACTAATATAAATTTAGTAGGACAATAAGGAGGTAAAAAATGGAAGACAATTTACAAAGAATATTTGCAATTTTGATGTCAGTACTTGTTTTTTTCATGTTACCTTTATATATTGCTTTTGAAAAAAAAGATGATATTTCATATGCACTAGCTCTTAAAATAACATCTAATTTTGTAGATAATGTAACCTCAAAAGGATATATTACAAAATCAATGTATGATAGTTATATAAGTGATCTTGCTATAACAGATAATGTCTATGATATAAAATTAGAACATTTGTCAAAAACCTATACACCAGTTGCACGTGCTCATGAGAAACTACTTGGAGATTTTAATAATGATGGAGAGGTTAATAGAGAGGATATAAAGAATTTATTAAACTTAATTGGTATAACAACAGATATACAATTTCCAACAAGTGCACAAGATACAGAAGGGTGGAAAAAATTAGTTGATACAATGCCAACTTTAATATTAAAAAATGGTATGAATATTATTAAAAAATTGTCGAATCTAACAACACTTGGTGAAATTACACAATTACTTGGAGACTTTAATAATGATGGAAAGGTTAATGAAGAGGATATATTCGATTTTATTAATAAAATTATTAATGTTGCAAAAGGAGAAAAAGCAAAAACTGCTACTTTTCCATATTTAATATGGAAAAATGATCCAAATATTCAAAAAGAGTATCCAAATGCAACTATAGAATATAATACATCCATAGTACGATATTCAAATGATCAAATTTTAGGAGTATGTGACAAAGTGCTAAGAGAACCTATAAAAGCATATGCAGATATGTCAAAGTATGAGTATAAAAACTTAGATATTAAAAACTTAAATGATTCAACTATGTACTCAATTACAAATAAAGAAAAAGTTGGAGTGTATACGCTAAAAAGAGGCGATGAGTTTAATGTTATAATTCAAAATAAAAATACAACAACTGCCAGCGTTTTATTTAATGCTTTAACTTTAGGAGCAAATTCAAAAAATAATACTAAAGTATATATTAATTATGGTGGAACGGTTAAAGGCGAAGAATATAAAAAAATTTTTAAAAACAATAATATATAGAAAAATAAATAATAATAACTTGAAAAGAAAAAGGGGGGTGTTGGTTTGGACGAAAATGCAAATAAAGCAATTTTGATAGGTGTAGCTATTTTTATTACAATAGCAATAACTACAGGAGTAATTTATACAATTGGAAAAATTAAAGAAGTATATAAAGAAGTTTATGAAACTGACACATTACTCTCAAATAGGTTCGATGAATTTGACCAATATAATAATGCTGAAAAGTCATTTATAGATTTTATAAATACTATAAAAAAATATGCAGATAATTCAGAAGTAAAAGTATTTTTAGGTGACCAGACAAATGAAATAATTAGTATAGCAAATCTAATTCCCGGTACTGTGATAACAGATGAAATAATACTAAATTCAGAGCTAAAATATACAACAACATGTGAGTTGAAAAATGGAATATATGAAATAAGATTTTATAAAAAAAATTAAAATAATACTAAAGAATAAGGAGGTGGTAGATATTGGAAAATTCAGCAATTCAAGCAATATTTACAGGAGTTTATGTACTAATATTTGTTGCAGCACTAACAGTAACAATGTTTTTGTTTCACTCTATAACTGATTATGCAGATAAAGCTTATGAATTTGGAACGAAAAAAGCAGAAGGATCAGTCACAATATCTGCTCCAACAAATAGATATAGAATTTTAAATAGTAGTGAAGTAATTTCATATTATTTTAATTACGTAAAAAGAGATTTATATGGTACAGATTCTATAGCCGGCACAGATAAAACAAAATATAGTATAACACTAGAAAAAGATAATGTAGAAATGACAGAGAATTTTGTAGATGAAATTAAAAAGGATAAAAAATATATACTTATTTATAAAGGAAAAAATGAAAATACAAATGAAGTAAATATAACAATAAAAGAAGCAACAGAGGATGAAATACAAGCAGAATTTTAAAGAAAGGGGGAATATAAATGAAAGATAATCTAAGTATTGTAGTTACAATTATTATATTAGTAGTTTTGATTGTTATATTCCCTTTGTATAATTATTTTGAAAGACAAGATGATATGTCATATAATTTAGCACTAAAAGCAACAACAGCTTTTGTAGAAGAAGTTTTAAACTCAGGATATATAACACAACAAATGTATACAGACTATATTAGTCAATTATCTAATACGGGGAATGCATATAGTGTTAATTTAGAAGCGCATAGGAAAAAACTAGCTCCAAAAAAATCAACCGATTCAAATGAGGTATATGAAGAGGTATATTTAATAGATTATAATAAAGATATATTTAAAGAAAATGGAAAAGTTCATAATACAACTTTAAATTTAAATACGATAAAAAATGAAATATACTCATTAAATGAGGGAGATAAATTTTATGTTAAATTAAAAAACAGTTCTACCACAATGGCAGGTGCAATATTTAATATAATTATTCCTACATCAAAAAAAGAAAGAATTGTAGTAAATTATGGTGGCATAGTAAAAAATAATGCTTGGAAAAGAGTAGATGCTACATTCTCAGCACATATCAGATATCCTGAGGCTCCAATAATAACTGCAGCGGCGTCTGGATTTGAAAAAGAGTTTACTACTACTGGATTAAATCAAATAGAAAAAAAAGAAAAAGAAAACATGTATCTTAAGGCCAATTCTGCTTGCTACTCAATTGACGGAAAATCTCCAAACAAAATTGTTGAATATACATGGGAAATAATAGAAAATAATGAAGTTAAAAAAAACCAAAAAGAAAATAATGATAAAATTGAATATCCTTTTGAAAAAGGTAAAACTTATACAGTAAGAGTATATTCTACAGACAGTTATGGAAATAATTCAAATAAAACAGAAATAAAAATGGAAATAGTAGATAAGATGCCTCCAGAGGTCCCTATAATATATGTAGATGATATTAATACAAACAGCATTTTAGGAAACACAAAAGAAATAATCAATTCAGCTAATAAAAATGTAAGAGCAGAATCTAAACAAAATAATATAAAAGTAGAAAACTATACATGGGAATGTGAATATGATGGAAAAAAAGAAACAATAACAGAAAAAGGTAGTATAAGTAATGAAATAGATTTTGAACCAAATAAAGAATATAAATTAACTGTTTGGCCTTTAGATTCTGATAACAGCAAATATAATGTATCATCTACTGTAACTATAAAGTTTGTTGATATTACAACGTTAGAATCACCTCAAATTACGGTAGATAAAGAAAGTGTAAATATTGATGATTCTACTATAACCGTTACAATAACAAATCCATCAAAATATGCTAAACAATATATATTTTATTTAAATGGTAAAAATATTGGTGAAATAGACAGTAAAAAAACTAGTTTTAATATTAATAAATCAAATCTAAAGCTAACAGACAATACTATTTATTGCAAAGCTAAAAGTGGAAATATAACATCAAATGAATCTAATAAGGTATCTGTTTGGGGATATAATTTTGAAATTACATCCGCAGGAATTATAAAAAATACATGGGCTGAAACAATTATGGCATCTATAACAAGTAAAGTAGAAACAAATACAAAAACAATATTCTTTAACTGGAGATATACAGGAGCAAAAGATCTAATAAAAGAAGAGAATAGTTTTTTAGATAGTTTGCTAGGTGAAAAATATGCTATTAGTACAATAGATTATAAGGGAAATGAAAATCCTAAAAATGCGGAAGTATATTGTAGTTTTGAAGATGGCAAAAAAGTAAGTAATATTCTAAAAACAACTTTTATATTTTAAAAGGAGGTAAATATGAAAATAACAGATTTTGCACTTGTATTTATGGCAGTTACATTACCAATTATTATAATTGTGTATGTTAATGTATCATTTACAATAAAAGCAGAAGAACAAGAAATGTACTATAATAAAATCATAAGTGCTGCTGTTAGTGATGCAACAAGTCAGATGAAACAAGTTGAAAATGAAGATGTAGAAATTGATTATGGTTATTCTGGAACAATGAATAATAAAATTAGCGTAAATGCACAAGTAGCAGTTGATACTTTTTTCAATTCGTTATATAATAACTTTGACATACAAGGAAACGAAACAGCACAAGAATATTTAAAAATATTTATTCCTGCAATAGGTATAATTGATTATAATGGTATACAAATTTCTTCATTTGAAACTTTTGAAGAAACTAAAGGTGAAAGCAAGCAAAGTGTAACAAAACATGTTTTAAAACCAAAGAGGTATTATACATATGCGTATGGTATAGATGGAAATGGCAATATAGTTAGTGGACTTCAAGAATTAAAAGACAATATTACTTCTGTACATATAATTGAGTTTACAATGGATGACTATGTAACTCATAGGGGTAAGTATTTAGATAAAGGAAATAAAAAAGATATACCAGTGAAATCTTTTTATTTAAGTGATAAAAACAATAATACAGATTTAACTAAAGGATCTACAAATAATGGCGAAATAGTACAAGTTTTACAAAATATAAGAAAAGATATAATTGTAAATGCTGTTACAAAAGAGTTATCTTACGCTGTAAATGCAGGAAACTATTATGCTAGATCCGCAGGAGTTTCATATAATTTTACTTTTCCTTCAACTACTCAAGAAGAAATGTATAACACAATAGAAAATGTTGGAATGGTAGCTTTTGTACAAGGTATATCAGTTGGAAATAAATATTTAAACTCAAAAGCGTATTCAGTAGCAGGACTAGGACTATCAACTAGATATTATTTTTCATCTCCAATTATAGGTTCTTCTAAATATGAAAGTTTAAATTTATATCACAATGATTTAAATTGTCCGGAATATAGAGTGTCAAATCACTTTGATATAACACCTGCTTACGTTCTTACAAAACAGCAAGCAGCCTCAGCAATAGCAGTTCAAAAGTTTGAAAAAACAAATAGAAAATTAGAAGGATTTTATCCTTGCCCAATATGTAATCCATAGAAGGAGAGATATGTTATGAAATCAAAAGAAAAAAAAGTTCAAAATGAAAAAGAAAAAGAAATTGTAGTCAAGCAAAAAAACATAAAAGCTAAAACAACTATAGGTGAAAATAGTGTGGAAAAGATTGAAGAAAAAAAGACCCAATCTGGGTTTATTCCTTCATACGCTAAAAAAGATGAAAACAAAGTAAAGGGAAAGAAAGAAAAAAAACAGTTACCCAAATTTGTAATAAAATCAAAAATAACTTTCACCATAGTTATATCTTTAACTATACTTGTCTTAGCTGCAATTATTACTTTAGTTTTCTTTATTAACTCTCTTAAGTACAAGCCATATATAAAATATGAAGAAAATATGAAAATATATGCTTTTGACAGCGTCTATGATAATAAAACAGCAAAAACAAGTGATAAAGTAACAAAATCAGAAGCAATAAAAATGGTACTTTCTGCTGTATTTAATACATCTGATATATCTGGATTTTCAAAAAACCCTGAGGACACTTATGAAAATGCAAGATGGGTTAAGTACGCAGTAGATAGAGGTATCATACCACAAAACGAAATAACAAAAGAAAATTATAACAAAAAGGCAACATATATTGATGTAATAAGATATTTTGCAGCAGTAAAAAGTAAAATACTAAATAAAGCATTAGATTCGTCTGAAACAACTGTTAAAGATATAAATGGATATAGCTCAGATGAACAACTTGCAATTAATGATATGTTATATAACAAAATATTTGAGTTAAAAGGTAAAAAATTAAAGGGAAGAAACAAAGTATTTAAAGGTCAGTTAAATGAAATGATTAAAAACTTTGTTGAAAAATATAATACAATTACTATAGATGGTGCTAAAATAAACATTAATCCTGATAAAAAGCCATCAAATGCAAGTGAGTATCCATATACTCTTGCAAATATAGACAAATCAGTGTATGAAATACCATTTTTTATTATAGATAAATCAGAATTTAAAAACCCTAAACACTTATATGCACAAAGAAAAGAGTTCTATACACAGATGCAATCAAAAGCAGAAGGGTACCTAAATACAATATTAAATATAGACTATAACAATATATCATTAGAAAAGTTAAAAAATGATTTAGAAAAATATTTATCTTATCCTATAGAAGATAAATATTTAAATGAATATGTAGAATATGTAAAAGCAAATAATATTAAAATAACAACTAAAGTATCAACTCAATTACCTTGTTTATACTATGATGGCTCATCATATAGAGTAAGAACAAAAGTTGAGCTAAAAATTGATAATTCAAATACAAAGATGAATTTATTATTAGGAGACCTACTAAAAGGTGAAAAAATTAATTATTTAGAAAGTAGTTATTCAATATATGTAGATTTAAAAATGGAAAATGTTGGTGGAACTAGAACTACTTATATAGATAGAGATTGCATATATACAATGATTCCTAATAAAGAAAAAGTCAAAATAACAAATGAGAGAGGTGAGTAAATGAAAAAAATATTAAAATATACATGTGCAATATTTTTAGTTTTTACATTGTTTACTCTTTTCAATTCAAATATTTTTGGATATAATTTGAAATATAAAGCTAAATTTAATGATGATAGCACATATGAATGTAGAATAAGAAATATAGTACAAGCATCTGACCATTCTAACGAAGTATATGAGTATGCTAAAAAAATGAAGGATACGTTTACATATAAAGATGTTTATGAAAATATAAACTATGGTACTTACAAGCTAAAGTATGAGAACGAATATGTTTATCAGTATCTGAGAAAAGGCGAAGAAATGACAGGAGGAACGAGCTTTTACGATAATTGTGGAATACTAATTGGCACACAAATAAATAGTAATTATGATAATAAAGGCTCTTATAATATATATTACGATACATTACAGGATAAAAATGAAATCGATATTGACACGGTTGATTGGAAAAAATTTAATGAAGGTGGTCAAAATGTAAATGTTGGTAAAAAAGAAATCATCAATATGGGCACCACCGATAGGGACATGGATAATTGGAAAAAATCTAATGAAGATCTTATATTTGAGTACCAATCAGAGGACTTTTTTCTAGAAAAGTGGAAATTACTTAATCTTGGAAATATATATGTAGGGGATTGGAAATTTTCAAATGATTTTATAAAGAAGATATTAGAAAAGTATAAAAATGATACGGATTTTTACAAAAATATTGAATTGAGAATGTCTTTAGTTGGAGTTGTAACAAATAGTGATAATGATAAGCTAAAAATGCCCACTGCATATGATTTTTATAATACAACTTATGGTGGAAATACACCATTGAAATGGGGACCAGGAACAAAGGGTAAGGAAGAGAATGGCAGTTTTAAAATAGGTGCTTCAGCTGCAAATCAATATGATAATATTTTAATTTTACCTTTAGGCGAAATTAAGCCTAGGGAAGTATATGTAAAATATGTAGATAAAGATGGAAATACATTTGATATTGCAAATAATCAACAGATTTTAAATGGTCAATTGATAGGTACAGAGGCTGTTACTGGACAGGCATGTACAGATGGATATCAAGAGTATTACAAGATAAAAAGAACTGACAAAATGACTATAGCTAGGTCTGCTAAATTGGTTGTTAACGGTGTTGAATATAAGTATGAAGGATATAAGGCAACTACTGCTAATACTTATGATGAAGCTAAAAAAATGATTAAATCATCTAATAATACTAATATATATACAAAGGATTATGTAAATATTGGAAGTGAAAATTCAGATGTTACTATAGTTGAATTTAAGTATAAAACAATTAATGTACCAACTCCAGATCCAAAGATTAATATTAGTACTAGTCCTGATATTGAAACAAATCCAGGTGCTTGTGAAATTATATTATTACCGATAGGATCAAATATATATCCATATGCAACTACACAAGCTTACATACCTAAAAATATAGTATATGAATTAGGAGTAAGTGATAACGGTAGTCCTACATATTCACATCTTACTTTTGAAGTAAGTAGCCTAGATTATGTAAAATTAAATAATGTGGGTGGAAATAATAATGAAAAGCTCTTGAATGGTGATAAAGATCAAAGGTGTGAGCTAAAGAATGGAGAGGTAGAAAGCATAGTTGCCATAGCAAGGGATAAATATGAAACCTCATTTCCACAAAGTGGTATTCTTCCGATAGACAATGTAAATAGAGCACACTTTAATAATACAGGATATAATATCCCTATGGTAAAATATAATGGTATTAGGGAATTAAAAGGTACAGCACATTATGATGGGGGAGAAGAGAAAACTATAGATGTTAATCCTAAGATTAACGTATACGCTCCAGTAGATGGACTTGATGTAGACATCAAAACGGATGGATTTGTAGACCATACAACGAATAAAAATAATAAGCCAGTCATACAAAAAAATGCTATAACAACTATAACTCCTAAAGTTGCATCTAACTTAGATTATGTGAAATATTATTTGTTAATTTTTGATTTTGATGCAAAGATAGAATCAGGATCAACTAATAAAAAAAATGGGTCAATAGTTAAAGCTAATGAACCAATACAAGTAGAAAAAACAAAAAGTTTAGTTATTATACCTCAATCTGGTGCAGCAGATATAAATGATATTACTGATAAAGGTGAAGATAAAGTTGCACAAGTATCGAATAATATAAAGGTTATAGCCGTAACAGCAAACATGGATGATGATAGACTAAAATCTGATATAGTATATAATGGTAAAGGCTATAAATACAAATCAGGAATGGTTGATATTTCTAATCCACTATTGAGAGTGGAGTGTAAAGATATAAATAGAAATATGCATAATAATAACATTGAAAGTGAAGGATATAATACAAAAAATATGTATCACGATGCTTATTATTTTCTTGAAAAAAATAGAGCTACTACTAATGTTGGTAGATTATATGATTTTAAAATAACAGACTGCTCAGATATTAACTTTAAAAATGTATTTAGAAAAAATGATGGATATAATGTCAATTCATTAACAGGAACAACATATCTGTCTGGAAGTAAGAAACTTTGGATATATAAAGGATTAAATTGGATAGAGGAGAGAGAAAATCTTGATATTCAAGGAACAAAAGCAAAAAAAATATTACCACTAGGACCATATAAAAACACAAACGTATCATATGTTCAAGCACCTAAGATGGGGTATAGAATAAGCTTTGATTTAAAGACAAGTGGTTACTATAAATATGATGATAGAGGAAACCATTCAGATAGAACAATAAAAATAACTCCTAGTTATTATTATTTATCAAAAGATGGAAAAACAAAATACGATGATATTAAATTATATTATAAAAATTCAACTGGGAAATATGTAAATTTTCAAAATAGCGGATATACAATATACTTTAAGCCAAATGATGGATATAGAAACTTATACAATAAAGATGATGCAGGAAAGACACCTTGGATGTCTAAGCAATTAGAACCATTAAAGATTGGTAATGAGTCATTTGAACTTAATTATAAAATGATGACAAGTAGTGATTCTGATTTTATTCAAGCATGGTATGGAGAATTTAAATTACCAAACTCAACTATTGCAGTTGGAGGAGGAACAACAATAAATAATCCTTTAAAAAATGGATATATTGGTGTTAAATTTGATATTAAGTGTATAGATAAAGAAGGAGTAACCGTAAGTTATAACGAAAATGACAAAGGAGTAGGTACTCCTAATACAACTCAGTGGGATTATGAAGGCTACTTAGGATATAATGGAGCAGGAAGAGAAGTATCAAAAGACGATAAGATGGAACTACAACTTGAAAAAGGAATATATCAGATTGATACAAATGAAAAATATAATAAATTCAAATCAACTGTTGTGTTATTTGATTTAGATAATAGAGCAGCAAATGATTTTGAATAGGTTAATAAAAAAAAGTAAAATCACATAAATTAAAAGGCTAAGATAGTACAAAGTTTGTCATATCTTAGCCTTTATTTATATATAACTAAAGATAAATTTTAAAAATGATATAACTTTTAAAAAAATCAAATAAAATGTGGACAAACAGTAATAAAAAGAAAATCTATGAATATATATATATTAGGTGATATATATGAAATATAGATTTTCTTTTTTGCATTTTTTTACTGCTTTTTTTATTATATTAACCGTAGTACTTTTTGCTGTGAATATGTTAAAAGATATAGACAAAAAAAACAAAAAGGATGATCAAAAGCAGTTGCAAGAAGAAAAAAAAATAATTGAATATAAAGCAAACGAAACCATAAGGGTCAAAATGAGTAAAACCGGTGAAATAATCGCCATGGATATAAATGACTACTTACGAGGTGTACTTCCATCTGAAATGCCTCCTTCCTACAATATAGAGGCCCTAAAGGCACAAGCAATTGTAGCAAGAACATATACTTACAGAAAAATGCAGTATAGTGTAGAGGGACCAGATTGTGATATATGTGATAATTTTAATCATTGTCAAGCCTTCTATAACAAAGAAAAAATATTGCAAATTTGGAACTCAAGAGGATACGATGAAAATTTAAGAAATGAGTATTGGGAAAAAATAAACGAAGCTGTAGTCTCTACTCAAAATCAAGTGATTTTATATGGTGGAGAATATATAAAAGCATTCTTTCATGCAAGTAGTCCAGAAAAGACAGAAAATATAGATCAAATTTGGGGAGGTGAAAAATTACCATATTTAGTTTCTGTTGAAAACAAAGAATCAGAGGAATATGAAAATAGATATAGTAGGGTTAAATTGAGCTTTAATGATTTTAAAACAAAACTTTGCAAGAGTGATAAAAATATTAATATTAATGAAGAAAATGTAAAAAATATATGTATAAGTGAGTATACAACTAGTGGTAGGGTAAAAAATATTAAGATTGGGGAATATGTACTAAGTGCTGAAAAATTAAGGACTATTTTAGGGCTTAAATCAACTAACTTTAAAGTTTATATACAAGAAGATAGTGTTATATTTGATGTAATTGGATATGGACATGGAGTTGGGATGAGTCAAGTTGGAGCAAACTATCTTGCTACAAACGGATTAGATCACAAGCAAATAATTAACTTTTATTATAAAGGAGTAGATGTTGTAACTTTAAACAAATAATTTACAAAGGAGGAATTTTAATGAAAATTAAATTTAAAAACATATTTAGTTTAATACTAAATAAAAGAAGATCAAGAAATGCTGTAGAAATTGAAAATAAAATTACAGGCAAAAAAATTAAGATAAAAAAAATATATGATGCTAAAGAAGATACTGACAAGGAAAATTTCTGCGATGAAAAAAAATATTATTATCAAAACTTAAAGAAAAAAAGAGCTGGTGCATCAAATAAGAAATTGAATATAAATATTAAAGAAAAAGTAAAATCTTTTTTTAAGGATAAAAAGAAATTATTAAAGGGATATTATTTATTGTTTTTTGCTATGATATCTCTTTCGGTAATTAGTGTTAAACTAGCAGCTAAAAGTTATATTAAAAGTGAGAAAGAAAATTATGAATCTTTTGTAGAAGACAAAAATAAAAAAGAAGAAAATATAGCCACAAAAGTTACTCCAGTGTCATCTAATTTAGATAAAAAAGTAGATGTAAAAGATGGAAAAAATGAAACGATAAAAACAAATGCGATTATAAAAGAGGCAAATAATAAAGTAGAAATAAAAAAAGAAAAGCCTAAAAAGCTTGCAGTTAAACCACTAAATTTTTCAAAACCTTTATCTGGTGAAATAATTAAAATTTTTTCACCAGACAAGGTAATATATTCAAAAACTTTAGAACTTTGGAAAACACATGAAGGTATAGATATAAAAGCAAATATATCAGATAGTGTAAAAAGTATTGAAAAAGGAATAGTTGAAAAAGTATACGAGGATGCTTTTTATGGAGAAACTATAGTAATTGATCATGGACAAGGATATAAAAGTAGTTATTCTAATTTAGACAAGGATGTATATGTAAAAGAAAAGCAGAGCATAATAAAGGGTAAGGTAATAGGCAAAGTATCTAATAGTTCAATAGGAGAAATTAAAGATGAACCACATATTCATTTTATGTTATTAAAAGATAATAATATAATAGACCCTACATATATTTTCAAATAGTATATCAAATAATATAAATGTCAAAAACATGAATATTTTGAAATTTATAGAATAAAATATTAGTATGATAGCATTAAAAAAGGGGAGATTAATTTGTTAGATATCGAAGAAAGAGCCAAAATACTTGCAAGCTATATAATTGAAACTAAAAGCACAGTAAGAGCTGCTGCTAGAAAGTTTAACGTGAGTAAATCTACAGTACATAAAGATATTGCAGAAAGATTAGAAAAAGTTAATCCTAGTTTAGCTATTGCAGCTAAGAAAGTTTTAGAAATAAATAAAAGAGAAAGACACATCAGAGGTGGTATGGCAACTAAGCTAAAATATAAGGCTAGAAAAGTTGGATAAATTTGGAAAGTTTTGAACTACTTGTTGCAATTGAAACAAAAATGTAATATAATTGTAACAGAAAATAGGAGGAAAAAGTTGTGATGTTTGGACAGGATATTGGAATTGATTTAGGAACTGCAACTATACTTGTGTACGTAAAAGGAAAAGGAATAGTTTTAAGAGAACCCTCAGTTGTTGCTATAGATAAAAATACAAATGAAGTTTTAGCAGTAGGACAAGAAGCAAGAAAAATGCTTGGTAGAACTCCAGGAAATATTATAGCACTTAGGCCATTAAAAGATGGAGTTATATCAGATTATACTATTACTGAGAAAATGCTTAAGTATTTTATATCAAAAGTATGCGGTAAATTTGTGTTTTCTCCTAGAATTATGATTTGTGTGCCTTCATGTGTAACAGAAGTAGAAAAAAAAGCTGTTATTGATGCGGCTACACATGCAGGAGCAAGAAAAGTATATTTAATTGAGGAACCAATTGCTGCTGCAATTGGTGCAGGAATAGATATTGGCAAACCATATGGAAGTATGATATTAGATATTGGTGGTGGAACAGCAGATATAGCTGTAATATCACTTGGTGGATCTGTAAAAAATAAAACACTAAAAATTGCCGGTGATAAATTTGATGAAGCTATTATCAAGTATATTAAAAAAAATAGAAATATAATAATTGGTGAAAGAACAGCAGAGGATATAAAAATAAATATTGGATGTATGTATCCAAAAACAGTTGTAGAAAAAATGAATATCAAAGGAAGAGATTTAGCAAGTGGACTTCCTGTAGAAATAGAAATAACTTCAGAAGAAATGTTTGAAGCTTTAAAAGAATGTGCCGAACAAATTGTTGAGGGCGTACACTCAGTACTTGAAGAAACACCACCAGAGTTGTCAGCAGATATTTCAGAACGTGGAATATATATAACAGGTGGCGGTGGTCTTGTAGATGGACTAGACAAATTATTAGAGCAAAGGATTGGAATATCTGTAATGATAGCTGAAGATGCACAGTCTTGCGTTGCTACGGGTACAGGAAAAGCTCTAAATCATATAGAACTTTTAGCATCAGGCAATGCAGTAAAAATAAAGAAGTTTTAAAATTATTATATTAAACTATTAAAAAGGAATGAATTTTGTACTTTGCAAGATTCATTTTTTTTAGTTTACCCTCGATTTAATTTTGTAGTAGTAGTAATGCTCTAGATAATTTATTAATTATTTTTTAAAATGTGTAATTTTATGGACAAATGAATTAAAAAATAGTATAATTAATTATGTCGGATTATAGGGGGAAATGTAGAAAATGAGCAAACTAGTAAAAGATGTTTTTACAAATTATATAGATGTTTCTAATGCTTTATTAGAAGCTACAATAGACGAAATGAAATTTTCTAAAAAGCTTAATGCAGTTATTTTAAATACATCAAGTGTAAAAAGTATTCCTCTATCAGATATTGAAGAGTTTGAAAAAATTGCGGCTAAATCATATGAACTAAATACGCTTAAAGTAAATTATGAATTTAGAGGCAAAGCTTTAAGTTGCGAGGTAGAAGATATAAAAAAAATACTTGAATATATAAATAAAAAAAATATATATACTCAAGATATATTTGAAAATTGTGTTATTGATTTAGATAAGGACTCTAACTTTGTAAATATAACTTTGCAAAAGCCATTTGCACAGTTTTTAAAAATAAAAAAAATGGATAAGTATATACAAAAAAGTATTAATATAGAATTTGGATTAAATTACACAGTTAATATATCTCAAATAGCTTCTACAGGCGAAAAAAAAGATCGTTTTAATATAGTAAAGTTAGAAAGTATTTCACCAAATGTAACATTTTCAAATAATAAAAAAGAGAATGTTAATACTCAAACAAAAAAGCAAGATTTTGTTAAAAGAGCACCGCTTAGTGAAGAAGAAAAAAAAGAAAGAGTTCTTGCTAAAGACCCACAACCAGATGTTGTAATATATGGTGTACAAATAAAAGATACTGACAGGACAAAGGTGGAAGATCTAGTCTCAGGTCAAGAGAGAGTGTGTATTGAGGGCGAACTTTTTCAAAAAGATATACATGAAACCAAGAAAGGTAAAATGTTAGTTACACTAGATGTAACCGATTTTACAAGTACTATTGCATGTAAAATGTTTTTAGACAAAAAGAAGTTTTTGGAAGTTTCACCAAAACTTGTTGAAGGAGACTATATCAGTTTGCAAGGTAGAGCTCAGTTTGATAATTATTCAAATGAGTTAAGTATAATGGTAAATAATATAAATAAAGCACAAAAACCAGAGCTTAAAAAAGATAATGCAGATAAAAAACGTGTTGAACTACATTTACATACTCAAATGAGTGCAATGGACGCGGTAAGTTCAGCTACCGATATTATAAATCAAGCAATAAGATGGGGACATAGTGCTATTGCAATAACTGATCATGGTGTTGCACAAGCATTTCCAGAAGCACTACACGTAATAACAAATAAATTTGCTAAGCTTGTGAAAAAGGAAAAAGGGTACCCTACAACTCAAGAAATAATTGATGAAGCTCCAATTAAAATTATTTATGGAGTAGAGGGATATTTAACAAAAGATATTGAAGTAGAACCCGAATATCCAGATACATTTTGTGTTTTTGACATAGAAACTACAGGATTTCATCATAAGGTAGATAAAATAACAGAAATAGCAGTTTGCAAAGTAAAAGATGGAGTTATAATAGATGAATTTTCTACTTTTGTAAATCCTGAAAGATATATTCCAGAAGAAGTGCAAAAGCTTACTCATATAACAGAAGATTTAGTAAAAGATGCTCCTACAATAAAAGAAGTCTTACCAGAATTTTTGGAATTTACTAAAGGGACAATTTTAGTAGCGCATAATGCAAAGTTTGATATAGGTTTTATAAAACACTTTGCTGATGAACTAGATTTGGAATTTAATCCGAAAGTTATTGATACTCTTACAATGTCAAGAGAATTATATAATAATTTTGAAAATCATAAACTTGCTACTGTTGCAGAAAATCTAGGGATATCTTTAGAGGGAGCACATAGAGCTATAAACGATACAAGAGCAACAGCAAAAGTATTTTTAAAAATGCAAGAAGATGCTGCAAAAGTAGGAATAGGCAAGTATGGATATATGTACTCAGTTATATCTGAAGAAGCAAAAAAGTTACCATATTATCATATTATAATAATGGCAAAAAATTATGTTGGACTTAAAAATCTATATAAATTAATATCGTTTTCACATCTTAATTTTTTTAATAAAAGGCCAAGAATTCCAAGGTCACTTTTAAACAGATATAAAGAAGGTCTCATTATTGGCTCTGCATGTGAGAGAGGAGAACTTTATCAAGCTATATATGAAAAAAAGCCACAAGAGCAAATAGATGCTATTGGTATGTTTTATGATTATTTTGAAGTACAGCCACTTGGTAATAATCAGTTCTACTTAGATCAAGGACTTTTAGAGTCTAAGGATGATTTAATAAGAATAAATAAAGATATAGTAAAACTTGGAGATAAACTGAAAAAGCCAGTTGTCGCCACTTGTGACGTCCATTTTTTAAATCCGGAAGATGAAATATACAGACGAATAATAATGGCAGGACAAGGATATGCAGATGCTGATAAACAAGCACCTCTATATTTTAGAACAACTGAGGAAATGCTAAATGAATTTTATTATCTACCAGAAGAAAAAGCTTATGAAATTGTTGTTGAAAATACAAATAAAGTAGCAGATATGTGTGAGAGAATTAGTCCAATATCTGATGAAAAATGTCCACCACATATTGAAGGGTGTGAAAAAACAATTGAAGATATAGCAATTACTAAAGCAAAAGAATTGTATGGTGATAATCTGCCTAAGATAGTAGAAGAAAGATTAGAAAAAGAGCTAGATTCTATTATAAAAAACGGATTTGCTGTTATGTATATAATAGCTCAAAAGTTAGTATGGAAGTCTAATGAAGATGGATATTTAGTTGGATCTAGAGGATCTGTTGGATCATCTTTTGTCGCAAATATGACAGGTATTACTGAGGTTAATTCACTTCCACCACATTATATATGCCCAAATTGTAAATATAGTGATTTTACTGATAAGGGTGTTAAAAACGGATTTGATCTTCCTGATATGGATTGCCCAAAATGTGGAACAAAACTTGGAAAAGATGGTATGGATATTCCATTTGAAACTTTCCTTGGATTTAATGGAGACAAAGAACCCGATATAGATTTAAACTTTTCTGGAGAATATCAAGCAAAAGCTCATAAATATACTGAAGTGATTTTTGGAAAAGGTACTACATATAAAGCTGGGACAATAGGAACAATAGCAGATAAAACTGCATATGGATTTGTAATGAAATATTTAGAAGAAAAGCAAAAAACAATGCTTTCTCCAGAAATAAATAGAATCTCAAAAGGATGTACAGGAGTAAAAAGAACATCAGGTCAACATCCAGGTGGTATTATAGTTGTACCAAAAGGAAGAGAAATATATGAGTTTTGTCCTGTACAACATCCAGCTGATGATCCACATTCAAATATAGTTACTACTCATTTTGATTATCACTCTATTGATAAAAACTTACTTAAACTTGATATTTTAGGACATGATGATCCTACTATGATAAGAATGTTACAAGATATTACTGGGGTGGATCCAAAAAAAATACCACTTGATGATAAAGAAACAATGTCTATATTTAGCTCAACTGACGCATTAAAACTAACAAAGGACCAAATAAAATCAGAGGTTGGAACTTTTGGAATACCAGAGTTTGGAACTAAGTTTGTAAGAGAAATGCTTGTTGATACAAGGCCAACTACTTTTGAAGAGTTGATAAGAATATCTGGACTATCTCATGGTACAGATGTATGGTTAGATAACGCTCAAAGTTTAATTGAAGATGGGATTGTAACTCTTGATGATGCAATATGTACAAGAGATGATATAATGATTTATTTGATTAAAATGGGTCTTCCACCAAACTCTGCGTTTAAAATTATGGAAATAGTTCGTAAGGGTAAAGCGTTAAAAGATCCAATTAAGTGGGAAGAATATAAACAACTTATGAAAAAAAATAATATCCCAGATTGGTACATTAAATCTTGTGAAAAGATCAAATA
Organism: Clostridia bacterium; assembly: GCA_036660635.1. Lineage (GTDB taxonomy): Bacteria > Bacillota > Clostridia > TANB77 > CAG-465 > CAG-465. Next base: position 80,913 of record JAVXAF010000002.1, read on the forward strand.
TATGTTTCCTAAGGCCCATGCGGCAGCATATGTAACTATGGCTTTTAGAATAGCTTGGTTTAAAGTACATATTCCAGAAGCATATTATGCTTCATTTATGTCTATTAGAGCAGATGACTTTGATAGTGATTCCATGTTATATGGAAAAGATAGAGTAAAATCTAAAATGAAAGAGATAGAATCTCTTGGAAATACAGCATCAAATAAAGAAAAAAATATGTATCCTATTTTAGAAATAGTTCTTGAAATGAATGAACGAAAAATAAACTTTTTGCCTGTTGATATATATATATCAGATGATAAAAAATTTTTAGTAGAACAAGATGGAATAAGACCACCATTTTCTTCTCTTACAGGATTTGGTGAAGTAGACGCGGCTAAACTTATTGAAGCAAGAAAAGAAGGCCAATTTACATCTATAGAACAAATGGCAAATAAAGCTAAACTTGGAAAAGTAGCTGTAGAAGTGTTGCAAAGATCGGGATGTTTAGATGGTATGCCACGTTCTGAGCAAATGGATATGTTTGATATACTTTAGATAGAAGTTAAAAGTCTAAAGCCTATTACTTATAGGACGCATATTGAATTTATCCTTAACATATGATATAATGAAATCAATAAAAAAAGGGACGTGAAAAAATGAAAACTTTCATGCACGAGTTAACTCGGATTAAAAAAATCCGAAAAATGAGAAAAGATTTACAGTATTCTAAGAGATTACGCTCTAATGAGCGTATATGCCAGATTAAAGAAGATATGTTAGATTCCTATATGTCTTCACAAAATAAATTCAAATTTTACATTGATATATCAAGTGAAGTAGATAAAGATGTAATATATCATTTAGCAAAAAAATATGAATTTTTTATTGTAGAAGAAAAATATTTACAAGCTACAAAAACTACTAGATTTTATTTTAAAGAATCAAAATCACATTAGTATTTGAAAAAATTATAAAAAAGCGTTATTATAAAATATAACGCTTTTTTATTTGTGGTATAGTACTATAAAATATATTTTTAAATTGATTTAACTATGTATATTTTGTGTAAAAGGTGTGAAATGTTTATAAAAAGAATTATTTACTATTGAAAAATATATAAAATAGTGTATAATATATCTATGAGGTGATTACTATGAAATTAGATTTAACAGGACTTCGTATAGAAGTTACAGATGCAATTAGAGATTTTACTGAAAAAAAAGTAGAAAAATTGTCTAAATTTTTTGATGAGGAAACAATTTGTCATGTTACATTTTCAGCTCCTGTAAAAGCAAAACAAAATGTTAATATTAGGATTGAATACAAGTCTCGTACTTACTTAGCTGAGACAGATACTGAAGATTATTATTACTCTATTGAAGAGCTAGTAAATAAAATCGAAGGTCAAATTAGAAAAGACAAAGCATTAATTGAAAAAAAAAGAAGAGAAACTATACCAGAACAAGAAATTGAAGATATCGAAGATATTTTAGATGAAGAATAAAAAATAGTTGAAATTTAAAATTAAGAGTACTAATTATATATAGTTAGTGCTCTTAATGATTTAAACCATGAAACAAAAAAATAAAATTATAAAATTTTCTGTTATTATATATTTTTTTGTGATATAATTAGTTCATGATGAAAATAAAAGCAATATATAATTTTAGTGAAGATATTAATTTTAAATTATTAAAAGATTGTGGCAAAAAAATAAAAGATGGCTTTACAATAGTATTTCCTACGGAAACAGTTTATGGAATAGGTACAAATGCCTTAGATAAAAAAGCTGTAAAAAAGATATTTATTGCAAAGGGAAGACCAACAGATAATCCTTTAATTGTACATATAAGTGATTATAGAATGCTAAAACCACTTGTTAAAAATGTAACTAAAATAGAAAAAAAATTAATGAAAACATTTTGGCCAGGGCCAATGACTATAGTTTTACCTAAAACTGATTTAATACCAGATATTGTGACTTGTGGTATGGATACAGTTGGAATACGAATGCCCTCAAATATAATTGCAAAAAAACTAATCAAATATGCAAAAGTTCCGGTTGCAGCTCCAAGTGCTAATATATCTGGTAGGCCAAGTGGGACTGCTTTAGAAGATATTGTAGATGAATTAGATGATAAAGTAGATTATATGATAGATGGTGGAGCATGTGAAGTTGGTGTTGAGTCGACAGTAATAAAGGTAGTAAATGATGAGGTTATTATACTAAGACCAGGAAAAATAACTAAGGAAGATATAGAAGATTTAGGTATTAGTGTAAAATTGGATAGCCATATTTTTTCTGATGTAAAAAATGATGAAAAAGTATTATCTCCAGGTATGAAACATAGACATTATGCGCCTAAAACAAAAGCTATTTTAGTTGAAAATGCAAAAAAAGAGAATTTTGTGGATTATGTGGATAAATTAATCTTAGAAAATAAAAGAGTTTGTGTTATAAGTTTTGATGAATATAAAAAAGAATTTGAATTAAAACAAAATGTAGAGTTCTTAAATTTAGGAAGTTATTCAAACTTAGCACAAATTTCAAAGAAATTATTTTCTGTGCTTAGGAAAATAGATAAATTAAATGTAGATATTTGTATAATAAGTGCAGTAGAAAAAAAAGGTATTGGCACTGCTATAATGAATAGACTGTATAGAGCGTGTGGATACAATATTGTTAAATTGTAGTTTTGTAATAAACGTAATTGCTTTTTAGAGCATTTATGTGATAATATAAATAAAAAATAGGAGTGATGAAATGATTTATATTTTAACAGGTGGACCTGCAACAGGAAAAGGAACAAGATCAGATATTTTAGCAAGATATTTAGAAATTCCTCATATTTCGACAGGTGAAATATTAAGAAATGTAAGCAAAACAGATGCCAAAATGGCTGAAATGCTATCAAGAGGAATGCTGATTTCTGATGAAATAATAACAAAATTAGTAAAAGCAAGAATAAGCATGGAAGACTGTAAAGATGGCTTCGTATTAGATGGATACCCTCGAACTTTACCTCAAGTATATTTATTAAATGAGGTTTTAAAAGATTTGGGCAGAAAAATCGATAAAGTTGTTGAATTGGTGGTTCCAGATGAGCTAGTATATAGAAGAATACTTGAGAGAAAGCAATGTAAAAATTGTTCGAAAATGTATGGAATAGATTTCCCACCAAAAGTTGAAAATGTTTGCGATGATTGTGGAGGAGAATTAATTGTAAGAACAGATGATACAAAAGAAACTCTTAAAAATAGAATTGATACATATAAAGCAAATGCAAAAGATATTTTGGACTATTATAGAGATGAAGGACTATTAAAAACTGTAGATGCATCATCTCATCCAGAATCAGTTGTAGAAGATATTAAAGATTAATTGGGAAGTGTAAAAAATGATTAATATTAAAAATGAGCATGAAATAAAATTAATGCAAAATTCTGCAGATGTATTAAAGTCTGCATTAAAAGCGATTGAAGAAAATATACGCCCGGGTGTTACAACACTGCAATTAAATAGAGTAGCTGAAGAAGCAATGATAAAAGGTGGAGCAATACCAGCATTTAAAGGTGAACAGTGTCCATATCGTGGTGGAAAATCATATAAATGGGCGATATGTACTTCTGTTAATGATGAAATAATACATGGGATACCAACAAATGACAAGGTATTAAAAGAAGGCGATATTGTAAGTGTAGATCTAGGTGTATTACTTAATGGATGGGCCTCAGATGCAGGAAGAACATACGGAGTAGGAAAGATATCGCCTGTTGCACAAAAATTAATTAATGTAGCTAAAGATGCATTTTTTGCGGGAGTAGATAAAGCTGTTGAGGGAAATAGAGTAGGAGATATCTCTAATGCTGTGCAAACATATGTAGAAAAGCAAGGATTTTCACTATTAAGAGAATATCAAGGACATGGTATAGGAAAAGAAATGCATGAAGATCCAGGAGTACCTAATATTGGAAGGAAAGGAACTGGTCCTAGACTTCAAAAAGGAATGGCACTCGCAATAGAGCCTATGATATGTGAAAAAAAGCCAGATGTATATGTAAAACCTGATATGTGGACAGTAGCAACTAAAGATGGAGCTTTTACTGCTTATTATGAAAATACTATTGTAATAACAGATAAAGAAGCAAAGATTTTAACGCTATAGTAATTTTAAAAAATAAGGGGGATATATGAATAAAGATACAGTAAACACATATATTTCATACACTGCAATACTTGGAATTGTTGTAAAAGCTTTGCAGGTTATATTATGTATAATGGAAAATCCTGGATTTATCACTCCGACAATTACATATCATATTTTAATGATATGTCCATTTGTTATACTTTTTTATGCTTCAAGAAAAAAATATAGTTCGGTGTGTTTAATGGGAATTATAATTGCTGTAGCTACAATTGTGTCGTTTAATATTTTTGATGTTATATATGCTACGATATTGATAATTGTATCACTTTTACTTCTTCCTTCCAGAGAAATATATAGAGACTCATATAAAAAAAACAGATTTAAAAATATTTGGTTACTTATACTTTTTATAGTGTTTGCTTTAACAATTCCAATTAATTTATATGAAATTGAAAGTGATAAATTTTCAAACTTAACTCCTAAAGTAATTGTTGATAATTTTGATGTATCACGTAATAGAATAGCCAAAGAATGCGAAATATATATTAGAAAAAATAATATATTTCCAATTTATGATGATACGGGAAAAATAAATTTTGATGAGTTGGGAATTGTTGAACCTACAATATTTAAAGGACAAGGAAAGTGGGTTTATTCAGGAAAAATAAATGGAAAAGTTGAATTTGTGTTATTTAATGATTCATATTTAGCAAAAAAAGGATATAAAAGTTTATTTAGCACTCAGACTAATTAAAATGGTACAAGGCTGACATGCAATAAATACAAAAATTGGCATAAACATATACCAAAGTGATTGGAGGATATGTTTATGCTTTTTTCTTTTTTTAGTAGTTTATTATCGCATATGTTTTTTCTATTTGGATATATCTCAAATAATAATTTGTTTCCAGAACCATTATCTAAGACAGAAGAAGAATATTATTTAAAAAAATATTTTGAGGGCGACAAAGACGCAAGAAATGTTTTAATTGAACATAATTTAAGATTAGTAGCTCATATTGCTAAAAAATATTCAAATAATGAGCAAGAATTAGAAGAACTAATATCAATTGGAACAATTGGACTTATAAAGGCAATAAACAGCTTTAGTTGTGACAAAGGCTTTAAGGTTAGTACATATGCCAGTAAATGCGTTGAAAATGAAATTTTGATGAATATACGATCAACAAAAAAACAAAAATATGAAGTTTCAATGAATACAATAATTGGAACAGATAAAGATGGAAACGATATGGAATTAGTTGAGACAATTGATTCAAATGCTAAAGATGCAATTGATACAATATATAACAAAATAATGACAGATCAAGTTATTAATTATGTTAACACAAAGCTAACAAAAAGAGAAAAGTATATAATGAATTTAAGATATGGAATTAATGGCAAAAATACAAAAACACAACAAGAAATAGCTGATGAACTTGGAATTTCACGTAGCTATGTATCAAGAACTTGTTAGTACACATATGACAAAACCTTAGCAAATCAACGTTTTTTAAAACCATTCAAATATAAAAGCAATAACAAAAAATCAATTTTTTTAATATTAAGCAGGACAAGTAATAAATTTTAATTATTTAAGCTACTACTATAAATATTATAGAGTAGTTTTTTTATGTGAAAGAATAGATAAAAATAATATTAAATTTATATAAAATAATGTAATAATAAATGTTTTTATTCCATTTTTCGACTAAAAAAATGGAAAGTATAGGAAAGAGCCCCCTCTCTATGGTATAATATTTAATGAAATAATATATATGCGATGAAAATAAAAAGCTAAGAAGGAGATAGTATGAAACAGATATTAAAAATGAATTCAGATAATGCAAAGAAATATTTTTTAAAAGAAAAGAGTTATTTTAATGTAGATTTACCACCATATTTTAAATTTCAAGACATATTAAATAGCTGTGAACAATCTCTATTAGTAGAAAAAGATATAAAGAATTTATATAAAACGGGAAAATTTCCAAAAAATTGTGAAAATGTGAATTATAAATTTTTATGCAACAAAGATGGAAAATTTGCATGGAGACCTTTTCAAATAATACATCCATTGTTATACGTAAATTTAGTTAATCAAATAACCCAAAATGAAAATTGGAATAAAATTCAAAAACGTTTTGTGGAATTTAAAAAAAATAAGAATATTGTTTGTTGTAGCGATTTACTAGAATCTGATACTAAATTGCATGATAAATTTTCAACAATAATGAATTGGTGGGGAAAGTTTGAACAACAATCAATAGAATTATCAGCACAATATTCAAAAATTGCTTGTACAGATATAACGGATTGTTATGGAAGTATATATACACATACCATAGTTTGGGCAATAGAAGGCAGGGATATTGCTAAGCAAAAAAAGAATGATAAAAAATTCAATAAAACAATTTCTCCACAAATAGATAAACTATTACAAGAGATGTCTTATGGTGAAACAAATGGAATTCCACAAGGCAGCGCTTTAATGGATTTTATAGCAGAAATAGTATTAGGTTATGCGGATTTATTATTGACTGAAAAACTAGAAACATTACAAATAAAAAATTACAAAATTTTGAGATATAGAGATGATTATCGAATATTTTCAAATAGCAATGTTGAATTAGAAATAATTCTAAAGAATTTAACACTTATATTGTCAGATTTGAAATTGAAGCTAAATAGTAGTAAAACTATTGTAAATTCGGATGATGTTATTGGATTGTCAATAAAAAAAGATAAGTTATATTGGTTAGAAAAAGAAGTAATTTTAGAAAAATTAAACTTGCAAAAGCAGTTGTTAATTATAAGAGAATTGGGAATGAAATTTCCTAATTGTGGGAGTTTAGAAAAAGCACTTAACCAAATACATAAGAAAGTTATAACTTTTAAAAGAACTCCTAATAGTGTTGAAAAATTAATTAGCATAATTATTGATATTATGTACAATAATCCCAGAACATTTCCAGTTTGTGCTGCAATACTTAGTAAGTTTTTAGAATATAAAACTATTTCATTTAGAGAACGAATAGCTAAAATTATATTAGATAAATTTGAAAAAATCCCAAATACAGATTACTTAGAAGTGTGGTTACAAAGAATATTTATTAATAAAAAAATATTGGAAATAAATAATGTTTGTAAATCCGTTTTATATAATAAAGTAAATAATCCGACTATAAAAATATGGAATTCTGATTGGTTAAAAAATCCAACAGATGAAAAGGGTATAATAGATAGCAGTGTTTTAAATAATATATCATTTGTTATAGATGAAGATGAATTTGGAATTATACCGTATTAAATAATTATTACAAAAGCTGTTAATAAAAAGACATTATTCATAATTTTTTATGAATAATGTCTTTTTGTTGTATAAAACTTTTGCAAGTTTTTTCATGCCATACATTGAATCATTATTGAGTAATAATATTAGACTCAAATAAAAAGTACTTATATTGTAACTACATATTACACTTTATTATTTAGTTGTAATTATTTATTATTTAGTAATCATACCTTGTAATTTTTTTCTATCCCAAAGTAGCACATTATTAACTTTTGCTAATTCTATAGCACTATTAGTAAAAGTATTATTTGTTAATACTACTGCTACATGACATTTATATATAGTTTTACTTGCAATAACTTCTTGTATTGCAGAAATACCAACTGGTTGTGAATATTTTTTACATTGAATAGCATACTTAATATCATCTTTATATGCAATTACATCCGCTCTATAATCTCCACTACTTTTTGTAACATCAATTCTATCAAAACCATTATTTCTTAATAACTGCTTTGAATATTTTTCAAATTCAAAACCATCCATTTTGAAATCTATTTTATTTAGTTCATCTTCTAGTGTTAGATTTTCGCTATTATTATAATGAGTAGTTAAAGATTTTTCTTTTAGATTATTTATAATATCTTTTACATAATTTTCATCAGAATTTGATATACAACCTCTAATTTTTCCTATATTCATATACTTTATATTATTTCTAGTAGCAATAACAGTATGTATACCTACATTATTTCCTCTTAATAGTAATGTGCAAAGAGCACTTTCTACTTCTTTAAAATTCTCATTTAAAAGGACTTCGATTTCATCAATAAGAAATAAAATTCTAGGTAATTTAGCTTGCAGTTTAGATTCACATATTTCATTATATTGAGGGATATTTTTTGTTTCAAATTGAGTTATTAAACTATATCTATTAGTCATTTCCTGAATAATCCAATTAATTGCTCCTATTGATTTTTTTGTATCAGTAACGATTGGAATAAGGAAGTGTGGTAAACCATTATATTCATTCAATTGTATAAAATCTACATTTAATATCACTAATTTAACATCAATTGGAGTTGCCCTTGATATAATTTCATCTATTATGTTTTCTATAACTACACCTTTTGATTCAGTAACAAAAATATTAGGTAATAATTCTATATTTACTTTCTTTTCTTCTGGTATATTGTTTAAAATTTCGTCGTTATATTCTGATAGTGCAATAGATCTTTATTCTCTTATATTTTCTTGTATTTTTCTCTCTTTTACTTTTTCTCTTACTGATTCTAAATAATCATTATTATTTTTTAAATTAGACCAATCTTCTTTTGTGATAAGTACTTCTCTCGGATTACTTCCGTTATATCCTGAAATTATTCCAAGTAATTCTATTTGATCTATCAATCTTGCCGCTCTTGAATATCCTATTCTAAATCTTCTTTGTAACATTGAAGCAGAGGCAGAGTTCATTTCTATTATTAGTTCTATTGCTTCTTCTAAAATAGTATCTTCTTCATCTAATTCAAACTCATGATTATAAGAAGGATAGACTTCTTCCATAATATTTTCATTATATTCTGTCGTCATCTCTTCTTTAAAATTTATAATTGCATTTTTAGCAAATTCCTTTATTTCCATATATATTTACCATTCACTTTCTTGTGATTACGTATATAATTTTATCATAAATCATTACTGATTTCAATTTTGTGTTGAATATTTATGTTTTTATATTTAAAGTAGTACAAATCCCACGGGGACACATATTGTTACTAATTGTACTAAATTACTTCAATGTTACTTTATAAACTATAAAATCTTTCTTTAACAATTTCATTTACTATAGACTCAATTTGTATGTTATATCTAACTATTACCTCAAATTCATTTGTTTTAGGTATAGGAGTATTTTCTTTTAATTGTTTTTCTACTAGCATAGCAAATTTTTTGATTTCATTCTCTCTTTCTTTTAGGTATTCCATTATTGTTCCATTCATTACCAAATTTTGAAACATCAAAGGTTTATACTCTTCTAAATATGCTTTTATTTCTATTCCGTATTTTCTTAAACTCATATTATTCTCACCTCATAATAATTATATATTCATTAATTTTAAAAGTCTAACCCAATTTATATTTTTTGTGCTTGAGAGTGCAAGCTTCGCAAAAGTCGTACAACTCTTGCATACAATTAGGGAATATCCCTAAAACCCTATTTAAAAAAATCATTAATAATAGATTTAAAAGAAGAATCTAATTTACATTGGTGTCCCAGTGGAATTTTAATAATTTCCTGATAAAATATAAAATTAGAATTGTATATTTTATTTTTAATGATATAATAATATTATTAGTTAATTTAAAAGAGGAGATTAAATGGAAAATACAATTACACTATCATCTAGTATGAAATTAATAATTTATGACACATCGAAGTGTTAAAAAAATACATTGTATATATAGTGATAGCAGCCATATTTCAACTTTTGTAGTATTAAAAAACATACAGACATTAATGCGAAACATTATATGATTCATGATATAAGACACATGGGAAGAAAAAGCAATTTGCAAACATTACCAAAAGTTATAGATATAATATAAGGAATAGTATAATTTTTAAATAAAAAAATTATGTTTGCAAAAAAAAATAGCATATCGAACAAAAGTTCTTGACTTTTGACGCATAGTATGGTTAAATATAAACAATAAAACGATTTTAAAAAAGAGAGGTAAATATGAAAACAAATATTTTAAAAGCAATAACAAATTTAGTAAATAATCCCGTTTATAAATTACAGGAATTTTATAAAAGTCATAATAGAGCTAACAATATGGGAGATGCATTAGAAGAATATATAAAGGATATATTTGCAAATACAATAAATGAAAAAGATATAAATATTAGGAATGAAAAAATATCACAAACATTTTCTTATTTAGGGAATCAGAACAATCCACCAGATATTATAATAAGAGGTGGAGATTCAATAGAAGTTAAAAAAATTGAATCAAGTGGCTCTGCTCTTGCATTAAATAGTTCATATCCAAAATCAAAATTATATGCTAATAGCAGCATGATAACAAACGGTTGTAGAGAATGTGAAAATTGGAATGAAAAAGATATTATATATGCAGTTGGAGTTGCTAGAGATAATTGTTTAAATTCTTTATGTATGGTATATGGAATAGACTATGCAGCGAGTTCAGAAACATACGAAAAAATTAGGAGAGTTATAAAGGATGGAATATTAACTATAAATGATGTAGAATTTGCCGAAACAAACGAATTAGGTAGAGTAAATAGAGTTGACCCATTAGGTATCACATATTTAAGAGTTAGAGGAATGTGGCATATTGAAAATCCTATGAAAACATTTAATTATATTTATAAAAATAGTCAAAGTGATAAATTTAGTTTTATGGCATTGATAAATAATGAGAAATATCTTGAATTTTCTGTTGCTGATAGAATTGAATTTGAAAAAATGGTAAAAGAAAATTCCAATATTAGTATGAGTGAAGTTAAGATAAAGAATCCTAACAATCCAGCAATTTTAAAAAATGCATATTTAATAACATATAATAATTAAGGAGGAGTACAATGAAAGTAATTAGTCTTTTTGCGGGGGCAGGTGGATTAGATTTAGGCTTTGAGAAAGCAGGTTTTGACATACAATGGGCTAATGAATATGACAAAACTATATGGGAAACCTATGAAAAAAATCATAATAATTATTTAGATAAAAGAGATATTAGAAAGATACCATTAGAAGAAATACCAGAATGTGATGGAATAATTGGAGGTCCCCCATGTCAAAGTTGGAGTGAAGCAGGAGCATTAAAAGGAATAGATGATGAAAGAGGAAAACTTTTTTATGAATTTATTAAAATCTTAAATGATAAGAAACCTAAATTTTTTGTAGCTGAAAATGTTTCAGGAATGCTATCAGAGGTTCATAAAGAAGCTGTGCAAAACATTATAAAGATGTTCAAAGAGTCAGGATATAATATGGAGCTTTATTTAGTAAATGCTTCTGATTATAAAGTGCCACAAGATAGAAAAAGGGTGTTTTATATAGGATTTAGAGAAGATATTAAAGTTGATTTTAAATTTCCTAAGCCTTTAGGAAAAAAAATAAAGTTAGAGCAAGCAATTGGAGATTTACAAGATAGTGTAATCCCTGCTAAAGAAAAAAATAAAACTAATGGAGTATATTGCAAATTTCCAAATCATGAGTATATGACTGGTACTTTCTCTACAATATATATGTCAAGAAATCGAGTAAGATCGTGGGACGAGCCATCATTTACGATACAAGCTGGTGGCAGACATGCTCCCATACATCCTCAAGCACCTAAAATGGTATTTGTAGAAAAAAACAAAAGAGAATTTGTTAAAGGTAAAGAAGATTTATATAGAAGATTAAGTGTAAGAGAATGCGCTAGAATACAAACATTTCCAGATAACTTTGAATTTTATTATACAGATATAGCAGACGGCTATAAGATGGTAGGAAATGCAGTTCCTGTAAGATTAGCAAATATAGTAGCACAAGCAATACAAGAAAGCTTTAAGAATAGCAATTAAAAGGATGTAAATATATATGGAAGAAATAAATAGCACAAACAATTTAAATAAAGTTTTAGAAATTGCTAAAGAAGAATACAATAATTACTTTTCAAGAATGCAAGCATTAGACGTAAAAATCGGATTATTATTAGCTTTTTATGGAATTGTGTTCTCAGAAATATTTAATATTCAAGGGATGAAAGATTTAATTGTTGATATAAATGTAAACAAAAATATATCATTTATAAATATTATTTTGATACATATGAATTTACTTAATATTTTAATTTTTGTTGTTGCA
>JAVXAF010000003.1:0-42077 GCA_036660635.1 Clostridia bacterium
TTAACTTCATATTTTAATTGTATATCTATGATATTTATCTTTTCTTTTATATTATTAAATACAATTATTGTATTTAATTTAATATCTTATGAAAACAAAAAAGAAAATGTTTTGAGACTACATATTATAGCAAATAGTAACTCAATAGAAGATCAAATTATAAAATTAAAAATATCAGATAAAATAAATAATTATATTAAAGATATTTCAAAAAATTTAAATTCTAGAGAAGATCTCGTTAAAACTGTTTATAACAACAAAGAAAAACTATTGCAAATTTCAAATGAAGAACTTAAACAAAATACTAAAAACTATAGTTCTACTTTAAAGCTAGGAAAAATTCATTATGAAAAAAAACAAAGCATTAATTTAGATATGCCTTCTGGCACATATCAAAGTATAAATATTACTTTAGGTGAAGGAAATGGTAAAAATATTTGGTCACTAATTTTTCCTAATGAAAAAAATATTGAAAGTATAGCAGGCTATGAAACAATTTTGCCTGGTATTTCTAATATATTTAATCACAATAATGCTATAAATAAAAATAATACTTATGATATAAAAATATTAGAAATTTTCAATAAATTAAAAGTAGGTTTATAAACCTACTTTTAATTTATTATTTATTTTAATTAGCTTCTTGCTTATCAACTTTAGTAAAGAATGTAAATGCCCATATACCTGCTATTCCAACTATCGTAAATATTATTCTACTTATTATAGATGTCATTCCTCCAAACAATGTGCCAACCAAATCTATTTTAAATAGTCCCACACATCCCCAATTGATAGCACCTATTATGAGTAAAGCTAAAAATATACTATTTACAGCTTTCATAAATACCTCCTAACAAACAATAAATTGTCTATTTATATAATGTGTATTTTATATACTTTTATTCAAATTTTAGTTTTAATTTATGATAAAAAAACATAGGTAGAAAAAGATATACGTCTACCTATGTTTTCGTGAAAATATAAAAATCACATACTGTATATCATAAATGATATACTACATATATTATTGGTAATTTTAAAAAATATATACATTTTTTCATTTTTTTTATTTTTTAAATTGTTTGTATAGTATAATTCCACATGCTACTGAAACATTTAAAGACTCAGCTGTATCTAAAATAGGAATTTTTACTAAATAAGTGGATAAGTCTATTATTTCATTAGATATTCCGTTAGATTCATTACCAAGTACTATTGCAAGTTTTTTGGAATAATTAATATCATCTAACATTGTAGTCCCTTGCAATGCTGTTGATATTATATCATAGTTGTTTGTTTTTAATTTATTTAAAAAGTAATGTATTTTTTCTTCATCTAAATACAATATATTAGTTCTAAGTATGGATCCCATAGTAGACCTTGTAACTTTATTTGAAAAAGCATCACACGTACCTAAATTACAAACAATATTTTTAACACCAAATGCATCTGCGCTCCTAATAATTGTACCTAAATTCCCTGCATCTTGAATCTTATCTAGTATTAATATATTAGATGACGAGTTTAATATACTCTCTTCAGATACAACAGGTATTTTTAATACAACAAGAACACCTTGAGGAGTAATTGTATCTACAATATCTTTAAAAATTTCTTCTTTTATTTCATATATAGTAATTTCTCCTGAATCACTTATTTTTTCTAATTTTTTAATTAAATTTTGTGAAGAGTTAAGTTTTTCAAGTATTGGTTTAGAATAAGCGATAAACTCAATGTCTATCGCTTTTTTAAAATCAATTACTTCACTTACAACCTTTATACCTTCTAAATAAAAAGCGTTATATTTTTGTCTAAATTTTTTTTCATTTAAACTTTTTATATATTTTACTTTTTCATTAGATTTACTAGTTATAATATCCATATTATATATCTCCAATTTTATATATTATTTAGTGTTTTAGTTATTTGAAGTTACTTGTGAAGAATTGTTGGATTTTTTATATTCTTCTTCAGTTTGAACTGGTTTTCCTGTTATTTGTTCAACTAATTTATTTAATACTTTTTTATTTACTATAACGTTTTTATTTTCGCTTTTTTTATTAATATCCTCATCTACTATTTTTCTTCTTTCATTAGAATTGTTTACTCTACCATTTTCAATAATACTATCTAATTTAATTATATGGAAACCGGCTTCAGTTTCTACTAAAGTTGGATATATTTTTCCAATTGTAAGTCCTTTTATAGCATTTACATATTCTTCCATTACAGTATTATCCATATATAATTTAAAGACTCCACCATTTTTAGCTGTATTAGTATCCTCAGAATTATCTTTTGCAAGAGTTATAAAATCTTCTCCTGCTAAAGCTCTATTTAAAATATCTTGTGCCTTATTTCTTGCAATATTTTTTTCTTCTTCTTTTGCAGTTGATTCAACCTTAAATAATATATGCCTAGTATTATACTCATTCATATCTGTGTCTTGACCAGATATTTTTTTAATATATGAAGCTACCTCTTCGCTAGATAGTTTTTTTTCAAGTGAAGCAATATACGCATTAATAATATAATCATTCATATACAATTGTTTCATACTATCAATACTAATTCCTTGTTTTTTTATTGATTCAATTTGTTTTTCATCTGCAAAAGTCTCATTAACTTTTGCCATATCTTCATCTGAAATAGTTACTCCAGCATTTTTAGCTTCTAATAAAAGTACTTTATCAATTGCAGCTTTTTGAGCAATTTGATCAGGTATCATATATTCTGGATAACCATAATATCCAAGCATTGGTGAAAATGCTTTATAGTATGTTGTATATTCTGACTTTATAACTTTTCCACCATCAAATTTAACAACAGCTTCCATATTTGTTTTATAAAGAAAAAATCCAAATATCAATGCAGCAATAAATAAAACTCCACCAACAATTGTAAATATTACAACTTTATCACTAATTGGTTCTTTTAGTTGTGTTTTTTTAGCTTTTATCTCTTTTTTTATAGCTTTTAACTGCTCTTTATTTTTCATTTTTTCTTCTTTTTTTTCTTGTTTTTCTTTTAATTTTGCCTCTTTTTCTTCCATTATTTTTCCTCTTTTCTTATAAACATTTTATTAATATTATCTAATTCTAACTGTACACGTAATAGTATATCATTACCATTGTTTTTTGTCAATTGAATTTTAAAATTACAAGGTTCAAATTTTATAATTTTTTTTGTTGCAATTATTTTACTAATACCAAGTTGTCTACACTCATTTCTGATTTCAACAATTTTAATTAAGTTTTCTGTTTCTTTTGGTATTTCACCATACCTATCTAAAAGTTCATCTATTACATCCATTGTCTCTTCTTTTGTATTAATATCTGAAATTTTTTGGTACATTGATATTTTTTGAAGTGGATCTTTAATGTACTCATCACTAATATACGCCGAAATATCTATATCAATTTTTACTTCTTTTTGAACATCATATTTAGCATTTGTATCTTTTCCTCCTTTTTCTTCTCTAATTGCTTTTTCTAAAAGTGCTAAATACATTTCATATCCAACTTTTGCCATATGTCCATGTTGTTCTTTACCAAGTAAATTTCCAGCTCCCCTTATTTCTAAATCACGAAGTGCTATTTTAAATCCACTTCCAAATTCAGTAAAATCTTTTATAGCTTTCAATCTTTTAGAAGAAACTTCTGAAATCTGTTTATTTTTTTCATATGTTATATATGCATATGCTAGTCTATTTGATCTGCCAACCCTACCTCTTATTTGATATAGCTGCGCTAAGCCTAACTTATCAGCATTTTCAATAATAAGCGTATTGGCATTTTTAATATCTATTCCTGATTCTAAAATTGTAGTACATACTATAACATCTAGTTCATGGTTCATAAATTTCAACATAATATTTTCTATCTGTTCAGGATTCATCTGGCCATGTGCATATGCTACTTTTGCATATGGTACAAGATCTCTTACTTTTTGTGTAACGCTTTCAATATTTGCAACACTATTATTTATATAAAAAACCTGACCATCTCTTGAGAGTTCTTTTTCAATTGCCTCTTTAACAACATTTTCATCATATTCTAATACATAAGTATGCACCGGTATTCTTTCTAAAGGCGGCTCTGTTAATGTACTCATTTTCCTTATACCAATCATAGACATATGAAGAGTTCTTGGAATAGGTGTAGCAGTCATAGAAAGTACATCAATACTTTCTTTTAATTGTTTTATAGACTCTTTTGCCTTAACACCAAATCTATGCTCTTCATCTATGATTAAAAGTCCTAAATTTTCAAAAAAAACATCTTTAGACAATAATCTATGTGTACCAATAACTACATCAATTTTGCCATCCACTAATTTTTTTAATATTTCTGTTTGTTCTTTTTTTGTTTTAAATCTACTCAACATTTCTACTTTTATTCCAAAACTTTCCATTCTGCTTTTAAAAGTAGTATATTGTTGAAGTGATAATACTGTAGTTGGTACAAGATATGCTACTTGTTTTCCACTCATTATAGCCTTAAACGTCGCCCTAAGAGCCAATTCTGTTTTACCATATCCAACATCTCCGCAAAGTAGCCTATCCATTGGTTTTGCATCTTCCATATCTTGTTTTATTTCCATTAAAGATGTCTTTTGATCATTAGTTAATTCATATTCAAAAGAATCTTCAAATTCTTTTTGCCACTGTGTATCTTTTGAAAATGCAAATCCAAAAGCTTCTTCTCTTTTTGCATATAATAACATTAGTTCTTTTGCTATTTGTTTTACATGAGTTGTAACTTTTCTTTTAGTCTGCTCCCATTGCTTTGTACCAAGACAATTAAGTTTTGGCTTAGTATCATCATCGCATACATATTTTTTAACTAAATCCAATTGATTTATTGGAACATACAATGCACCTCTATCAGAGTATTCTAACTTTATATAATCTTTTAGTGTGTCTTCAACACGTATAGTCTCAATTCCTTTATATATGCCTATACCATGATTTTCATGAACAATATAGTCTCCTATTTCAAGATCTTCAAAACTATTTATTGTAGATCCTATAGAAGTTTTTTTAATTTTTTTAGGCAAAGAGGATTTTACTCCGTTTACGCTTTCTGCAATTACTGCTAAATTAAAATCATTAAAATCATATCCTGATGATAATATTGCTTTAGTTATATACACCTCACCAATACAAAAATTATCAACAGTTAATACATCGTTTATTTTTTTAACAATAATTTTATTATCTTTTAAATAATTTTTTATTTGTTCTACTCTATTATCAGTTGGAAAAACCAATAATACCGCTTTTATTTTTTTTAGTCTTATAATATCATTTAGAAGTATATCCATTCCACTTTTAAAAAAATTAAGTTCTTTTGTTTCAAAAACATATAATTTTCTTAAAGTATGAACTGATTTATCAAAAGCTAAATTTTCTAAATATATATTTGTATAATTCTTAAGACTATTTTCTATCTCTTCAAATCTTATGTATTTATTTACAAATGGTATATGAATATATCCTCTTTCTCCAAACGTTTTTATTGTCTCAATATTTTCATAACAAACATTTTGAGACTTTTTAATACATTTTGATATTTCATCTATATATATACTGTAATTTTCAAAATAATCAAGTAATGTTTCATACTTTTTAACAAATATCTCAAAATATTTATCAACAATATTTTCTAGATTTCCAGATTCTATTTTTTCAATATCTTCTAATATACTACTTTTTAATTTATCATCACTATTTGTTTTTAAAAAATCTTTTAACTTTCTTAAACCATTTTCAATGTCAGCTTGATTTATATTATTTTCTGCAGCATGTGACATTTTAATTTGGTTTAATACATCAATGCTTCTTTGAGTAATGGGATCAAATGTTCTAATACTATCAATTTCATTACCAAAGAGTTCAATTCTATATGGAAGCTCACTATTTATTGCAAATATATCAATTAGTGAACCACGAATAGCAAATTGACCTTTTCCCTCAACTAGATTAGATTTTTCATATCCAAGCTTTACAAGATCAGCACAAACCTTAGAAATATTTATTTCAAATCCCACTTTTAAATTTAAAGTCAAATCTATATAGTCTTTTCGTGGCAACATTTTAATCATTAGTGCATCTATTGTTGTAACTACAATTTTTAATTTAGTATTTAATATTTTTTCAATTGCATACATTCTACTATTTTCTATCTCTTTACTTTGTACATCTATATCATAATACTCTAAAGTTCTAGAAGGTAAATATATTATTTCAATATTACTATAAAACTTTAAATCTTGAACAGTTTTTTTTGCTTCAAAGTTGTTTGGGCATACAATTACAGAACTTTTCATAGAATTGATAGTAAGCCCATAAATTATATGTGCTTTACTAGCACTATTTAATCCAATTATACTAATTTTTTCTTTTTCTTTTTTTATAAGTTTCAAAAGTTCTAAATATTGTGAATTTTGACTAAACTCTCGTATTATTGGATCCATTTTTTTCCTTCTTCCTTTTTTATTTAATCATATTAATAAAATCATCTATTGATAATATATTAATTTTTAATTCTTCTGCTTTTTTTAATTTACTCCCCGCGTCTTTTCCTACAATAACATAATTTGTTTTTTTTGATACCGATCCTACTACTTTACCAGAGTTTTTTTCTATTAACTCTACAACTTTACTTCTAGTATATTTTTCAAAAGATCCAGTAACTACAAAGTTTATATCTTTTAGTTTAGTAGATTCATTTTCATTTTTAAATGAATTTAAGTTAACTCCTATATTTTTAAATTTTTTTATTAATTGTTTTGTTTTATCTTTTTTAAAAAACTCAACAACAGACTCAGACATTATCAATCCAAAATCATCTAGAGAATTAAGATCTTCTATGCTTGAGTTCATTATCTCATAAATACTATTAAAATGTTTAGCAAGTACTTTTGCTGCTTTTTTGCCAATATGTCGTATTCCTAGTCCAAAAATTAGTTTATCTAAACTGTTTGATTTTGTTTCATTTATTGCATCAATTAAATTTTGAGCAGATTTTGGAGCAAATCTATCTAATTTTACTATGTCTTCATATTTTAAATAATAAATATCTGCTATATCTTTAATTAATCCTATTTCAATTAATTTTTCTACTATAGTTTCACCAAGCCCTGATATATCCATTGCATCTCTAGAGGCAAAATGAACCACACTTCTATATACAAGAGCTGTACACTCACTATTAGTGCATCTAAGTGCGACAATACCCTCTTCTTGCTCTAATTTTTCACCACATACAGGACATAGTATAGGTCTTAAAACTTTTATTTCAGAGCCGTTTCTTTTTTCTTTTATTATATCTACAACCTCAGGAATAACATCTCCTGCTTTTTCAATTACAGCAATATCACCAACTCTTATATCTTTTTGATCTATATAATCAAAATTATGAAGTGTTGTTCTAGAAATAAGCGAACCAGCTACTCTAATTGGATCTAAAATAGCCATAGGAGTTACTTGCCCAGTTCTTCCTACTTGAGTTATAATATCTATTATTTTAGTTTGTTTTTGCTCAGGTGGGTATTTGTATGCTACTGCCCATTTAGGTACTTTTACAGTAGAGCCCATTTCATCACGTATTTTCAAATCATTTACTTTTACTACTGCACCATCTATTTGATATTCAAGTTCATTTCTTAAGTTCCCAATATTTTTTATTGCACTGATCACTTCTCTTTCATTATTGCAAAGAGTTCTAAGTGAAATTGTAGTAAAACCTAATGAATCTAAAAAATCTAATCCCTCAATATGAGTTAAAAACTTTTTATCAGATTTTTGTATATTAAATATAAATATACTTAGATTTCTTTTTTCTACAATTTTAGAATCTAATTGTCTTAGTGCTCCAGCAGCAGCATTTCTCGGATTTGCAAGAATAGGTTTACCTAATTTTATAAAATCTTCATTTATTTTACTAAACTCTTTTATTCCTAAATATGCTTCTCCTCTTATTTCAATATTTCCTTTATAACTAATTTCTTGAGGTACTGATTTTATCATTTTTACGTTTTGTGTAATATCTTCTCCTACAAATCCATCTCCTCTTGTAGATCCCCTAATAAGTTTTCCATTTGAATATTCAAGAGAAACTGATAATCCATCTATTTTTGTTTCAACCACAAGTTTAGTATCATTTCCATATTCTAATTTTACTTTTTTGACAAATTCTTCAACATCTTCAAATGAAAAAACATCTTGAAGACTTTGCATTTGAACGTCATGATTTACCTGAGTAAATATTTTTTTTGTTCTTCCACCAACTTTTTGAGTAGGAGAATTATTATCTATGTACTCCGGATGTTCTTTTTCTATTTTTTTTAGTCTTTGAGTTAACATATCATATTCAAAATCTGTTATTTCAGGTTCGTCATCTTCATAATATCTTTTGCTATGATACTCAATTTTTTTTCTTAAAGAATCTAATTCTTCTAAAACTTTTTTATCATTATAATCTGCATCTTTATCAACATAAAAAAAATTTATTTGCTCATCTTTCATATATGCCTCCATATTAAATATCAATTTATTAACATTAATATTTTACTATATATTAGCTAAATTTACAACTAAATTCACTATTTTTAGTTTTATTTTAACTAGTATATAAATAACAAAAAAGGAGATTACAATCTCCCATTTTAATTAGTTTTTATACTTTTTTAATTTTCAATATCAATATCCTTTTTAAATCTTATAAAATAATCTATAAAAGACCAAACTGTTGCTGCAACTGCTGCAAATATTGAAACACTCATTGCTACATTTACCATAAGTTCAAACACTGACATGTTTATTGCAGTTGTAAAGAAAGCTCCAACACCTGCAACGCCCATTGCTAAGTTAAGTAATGCAAGTGGAATTCCAATAAGTTGAAAAACTGTTTTAATTTTTCCACTAAGTGAAGCTGCAAGATCTGTTTCTTTTTCTGCTCCAAACATTCTAAATGCATTAACAAAGAAATCTCTAAATATTATAAGAGCTGTTATCCAAGCTGGTATAATTCCAAAACCTGTAAGCATAACAAATCCAGCAGATACTAAAAGTTTATCTGCAAGTGGATCCATTATTTTTCCAAATTTTGTTATAGAATTGGTTTTCCTTGCTATTGCCCCATCTACAAAATCAGTAATAGCTGCAACTAAATAAATACCTAATCCAGTCCAAAGTGGCCAAATCCACTCTTTAGGTAAACAAAGTGCTATAATAAATAGCGGTATTAATGCTATTCTAAGTATTGTTAATTTGTTTGGTAAATTCATTTTTTTAAACATAATTTTCCCCCTTAAATATATCTTATTATATCAAAAATATAATTTTTAGTCAATATAAGAAATTAAACTAATGTAATTTTCACCATTTTTACACATTTAACTATTTTAGTGCAACAACTGTTGCTAAAAGCCCATAATCTGTATATCCTAAGCTTTTACTTTTTCTATATGAAAAAAAATCCTCAAAATTACAATTTGTACATATATTAGAGTCTGTTATATTTTTCTTTTTTATTCCAAGTTGTAATAAATCTTTTTTTATTAAATAATGTGTATCAATATAAAAAGTTTCATCTTGGTCAATTTTAATATAGTTTTCTTCATTTTCCCATACATTTGTAAATTCTTTTTTAAAGTTTTCTTCTCTACTAGAAAAACAACATTTTCCAATTGAAGGGGCAAGACATACAATTATATCCTCAGGATTTGAATTAAACTTACTTATAAAGTCATTTATAACATTAACATGTATTTTTGACACTGTACCTTTCCATCCAGCGTGTGCAAGACCAATAATATTTTTTATACAATCGTAAAAAATTATTGGTGTGCAATCAGCAGTATTTACAAATAAAGCAACATTTTTTTCTTTTGTAATATAGGCATCATACTCTTTATTAGAAAATTTATCAAATTCATATTCAAATTTATTTTTTTCATCTATTATAAGTACATTATTTGTATGTTTCATACTCGCTCTATATATTTGGTTTTTATTTATATTAATAATTTTACAAATTATTTCGATATTTTTATATACATTTTTTATTTCATCTTTTCCTTTTAACCTAAAAGACAAACTTTTACACTCACCTGTACTTACACCTCCATGTCTCAAAGTTACAGCATTTACAAGTTTATCACTATATCTTTCTAATGATTTAAACTTTAAATACTCCACGTCACCTTTTTTAACATGTATTACACTTTTATTGGTATAATCTTTATTTTTCATGTTTTTTTCCTCTATAATTCAATTTTATCATTCATTTCAAATGAATATATATATGAATTGCTCACTTTAAAATCAGTTAACTTTTCGATAGCCTCTTTATATATATCAAGTTGTTTTTTATATTTTTTAATATAGTATGAAGTTTTATTAGTTTTATCAGTCTTAAAATCTACAAGAATAACCTTTCCATCTTTTGTAATATAATATAGATCTATAACCCCTTGAATAATACTATTTGAAAACTTATCATCTTTTAATACAAATGCTTCCTCTTTATATATTTTTTTAGATTCTTTTAATTCCTTTCCTATGCTTGAATTTAAAAAATTAAATATTTTATCAATATTTATATAACTTGCGTCTTGTTTAGTTATTACATTTTTTGCTACTAAATCATTTATATATTCTTTTAAAGAAAGTTTATCATAAGTTTTTAAAAAATCTAAATGTTCTAAAATAAAATGAATTAGTGTACCTTTTCTAACTGACGTGTAACTAATTTTTTCATCATTTAATACGCTTGGGACCCTGATATTTGTATTTAAATTTATTTGTTCTTTGGTATCAAATATGTTTTTTAGCTCATCTTCATCATTTGCTTTTTTAAGTTCACTTACACTCACTCTTTGTGGTGTATATGAATCCTCTTTGAATTTATATTCTAAATTCAAATTGTTTTCTAAGCATTGAAAAAGTTTATTACTTTTCAAATTTAGATTACAGTTTTGTAATAAGTTTTCTTTTCTTTGTTTAATACTAATGTTAGTCTTATTTTTTATCTCTTTAAGATCAATACTTTTTAAAAACTCTTCAGATTTAACATTAATAACATTTATATCAAAAATAGACTTATCATTTATATCCTCTAAATAAATTTTTAAAGCAAGTAAAATATTATCAAAATAACTACTATTTTGTAAAACAATTCTTGGTTCTATTTTGTTTTTACTATTTAAAAGTACAGTTAAATTTTCTTTTTTCTTGTAATAATCTTGCACACTTGCAAAAATTATCAATTTTTCTTTTGCCCTAGTAAGCGCAACATACAACATCCTTAATTCTTCTGACTTAGTTTCCTCAGTTATTTTTTGTTTAATTGCTTGTTTTATAACACTAGGATATGTAACATTTAAATCTTTATTAACAACATTTATTCCAATACCAAGTTCGTGATGCATATTTACACTTGCACTTGTATCTTTTAAATTATATTTTTTAGCAGTATCTGCAACTATTACAATTGGAAATTCTAATCCCTTTGATTTATGTATTGTCATAACTCTTACAACATCTTCATTCTCACCAAGTATTTTGACAGAAGAAGTAGAACTATCTGTTTTATCTTTTAAGCTATCTATATAGTTTATATATGAATTTAGAGTACATGATATGTTTTTTTCAAATTTTTTAGCCAAATCTATCAATAAATTCAAATTTGCTTTTCTTTGAGCTGACATATTATCAGTCAAAAATTGTGTATAAATATTAGTTTGTTTATATAGTCTTATTAAAAGTTCGCTTACACTATATATTTTTGAATATTTAAAAAATACAGCTAAAATATCCAGAAAATTATTTATTTTTGTAAGTAGTTTTTCCTCAATATTATTTCTTTTTTCTTTAGCTAACAAATTTTCTTTAGTATCTATTATATTTTCATATAAATATTTTTTTGTATCATTAGACCTAATATATACAAGATCATCAAGTGAAAATCCTCCAACAATACTATACATTACACTAACTAAATATATGTCTTGTAACGGATTATCGAGTATTCTTAAAAAGCAAAGCACTAGTTTTATTTCTTCACCTTCAAATATATTACTATATGCATCACAAAACACAGGAATTTCTTCTGATTTTAAAGCTTTTTCAATTATATCCGATCTAGTTTTTATACTTCTTAAAAGTATGGCTATATCCTTGTATTTTAAGCTTACAAATTCATTTGTTTTTGAATTATATATTTTAAAATTTTCTTTTAATTCTTTTATTTTTTTTGCAATTAAATATGCTTCAGTTTCAAATGCCTTAAGTTCTTTTAAATAATTTAATGTTTCATCTTCATCACATTCTTCTTCATCCTCATTTTGATCTTTTAGTAAAAATGTTTCATCTTCTTTTAAATTTACAATATTTATTTCAGTTAAATAATTATTTGTATTTAGTTTTGGAATATCTTTAAGTCCTACTTTTAACATTTCATAATTTGAATAATCACAATCTCCAACTTCCATTGACATTATTTTTTCAAAAATATAATTAATACTATCTAAAACTTCCGCTCTACTTCTAAAATTTTTAGATAAACTGATTTTAATGTTTTTATCATCTTTTTTTAAATCAATGTTATTAATACTTTGATAAGTTGCATACTTACTATTAAAAATTTCTGGCATAGCTTGTCTAAATCTATATATGCTTTGTTTTATATCACCCACCATAAATCTATTTTTACCGCCAGAAATCGCTTCTAAAATAGCTTCTTGGATAAAGCTTGTGTCTTGATATTCATCAGTATATATTTCAGAAAATTTATTTTTTAAGTTTTCTGCTATAGCTGTAGGGAGCATTTTACCTGTATTAGATTTTATAACTAAAAGTTCAAATGCCATATGTTCAATATCATTAAAGTCTAAAAGATTAGCATCTTTTTTTAATTTCATATATTCTTCATTAAATCTAATAACAATGTTATATATATAATTTACATATTGATATGCAACCCTATTATCTTCTAATATTTTTTCAGACATTGAGTAAATACTTTTTTTCAAATTCTCTATAGTATTTTTTATTATTTTAGTTCTAAATGAATTGATTTTTTCTTTTATTTCAATATTTTGCCCTTTATATGGTGCCATTCTTGAAAAAGATATTTCATTTAATAATGAGTATAATCTATCCCAAGAATTTTCATTTTTATCTATGCAGTTATTTATGTAATTTACATCTTGCAAAATAACATTTATTTGCTTTGAAAATTCCTCTGTTTTTTCTATAGTATTTAATAGTTCTTCTGTTTTTTTACTTACTATTTTAAGTTCATCAATAGCATTTTCAAAAATTTGTTTTCCAAAATTTGTATTTGTTAAATCAGTATTTAATTTTATATTATATTTTTCAATATTTTCACTAAGCCATAAATATGGATATGCAAAAGATTGTATATATGAATAAATATTAAAAATATACGCTATAAAATCATCATCTTTTCCAGAAAATAATTCTAATACATTATATAAGTCAGAAGTAATCTCCAAATTATTTTTATTTTTTTCATCTTTAACAATAGTATATTGTGAATCTAATATTTTACTAATTGCTTTATTTTTTAAAATATCACTTTGTGATTGATCACATATTGAAAACGCTGGATCAATATCTAATATATTAAAATTAGAACGTATTAATTCTAAGCAAAAAGCATGAATAGTTGTAATATTTGCTCTGTTTAAAAGAAGTACTTGACGTCTTAAAAAAAAGTCCTTTGGGTTTTCATCTAACTTTTTATATATTGCTAGAAGCAATCTTTCCTTAAGTTCTGCTGCTGCTGCATTTGTGAAAGTAACAACTAAAATTTTGTCTATATCAATTTTTTCGTTTATAACTTTATGAATTACTCTTTCGACTAATACTGCAGTTTTTCCACTTCCTGCTGAAGCAGATACCAAAATATTTTTCCCATACACATTTATTGCATTATTTTGCTCATTTGTCCATTTTTTATCTGCCATATTTATATTTATACAAAAAAATTGTATATCCCCTTTCTTTTTAATATTTTCATATTTTTCATATTTTTTATTTCATTTTATGTGCATTATCTAAAATCATATTTTTAAGTAAAACATTTCCAGCATTATCTATTATTGCAACCTTTACTTTGGTTACCTCTTTGGGTAATTTTATTGTGACCATGTTATTTTTATCTAAATCTGCTTTTTTAGCTTTTGTTAACATATATTCTTCATTAAAATCGATAATATTCGAAAAATATGGTACTTCTATACCATTTAAATCTAATTTTGTTAAATATTCATATCTTACATTTTTAATTTTACTACCTATAGTCTCATTTGCTAAAAAGGTTAGTGATTTTATATTTTGATATTGAATATATGAATAATCATCACCTAAATTTGATGATATAACATTATCATAGTTTTCTAAATTAATTCTATATGATCCAACATTTTTTCCAGCATTTTCTTTTATTATATCAATATATTTATTAGTTGTTATATTATTAAAATTTGTAATAGTACTACTAGGTATAGATGTAGTTAATAATGCTTTTTTATTTATATCTTCTAAACTATTAAAAAAGATATTAACTTCTATTCCAGATGTCACAAACTCATATTTTTCCGGATAGCTGCTAATTGTTAAATATAGCTTATCATTGGGTTGTAATCTTGAAGATATATTTATATTCATTAAATTAGTCCATCTAGCATTATTTTTAGTGATATTAATTTTGCTATTGGTATTATTATCAATTGATATATTAGAGCTATCTAATGTTTCACCTTTTTTATCGGTAAATTTTGCTATTTTAGAAGTAATTGAAAAATACATCATCGATTTAACTTTTATTCCTTTTAAATAATAAATATTAAACGAAGGGTATGAAACTATATATATATCATCTGCAGATTTTTGTTCACTTACTTTATTTGGATTATTAATCTCTATTTTATTTAAATCTATTTCATAAAATGAAGATGCACTATCAGCTTTTAAATTTACCTCTTTTTCAAATTCAGTAACATTTGAACTAAGCAATATTTTTTTAACATCTTCAATAGTTAATGGATTTGTTCCATTAACAAAAGGAATAACACCATTTAATATATAATAACTTTTTACTGCATCTTCTAATTTTGTAATATCACTTGAAAAATTTACAAGTTTTGTGTTATTAGAACTATCATTTATTTCTAATAATACAGCTGATGCTAAAATTATCATTACTATTATAGTAATAATTAATACAATAAGAGAAATACCTTTTTTATATATCATTTATTTAATTACCCTTCTTTCTATAATTACATTATTTTATTGGGCAAAGAACTACTCTATATCCAACATTATTGTCATTTGTTGTAGGAAGTGCCACAGATGAAAAACTTCCTGCTTGAGATGGTGTGGATTGTAAAACAAAGGGTGGATTTGTGGAATTAAATACTATATATCCTCCTCTTACAAAAAAGTTAAAATTATATTCACTATTTACTCCTCCACAAAGATCTTCGTTCCAACTCAAAAGATTATTATTACTTGACTGCACCTCATATGTGGCATCTCCAATTTTTGAATTGTTTATAGTAAATATTGGTGAGTCTATATCTTGGGGATATAAAGTAATATATTTGTTACTTTCTCTAAATATAGTATTTCTATCTGTAGCCGAAGCCATTGCTTCTCCTATTTTACTACTCATATCATATATTCCATATGGTGAGCCTGTTGACGAAAGAGCAGTATTTTTAGTATAAACTTCACTTTCTATATTACTTCCTCCGGAATATCTTGTATTATTTATATCTGTAGTTTGTGTACCTCTTCCATACTCGCTACCATATTCACTTCTAGAAAGATACGCAACAGCTCCCCACTCACTATTTTTCATTAAATGGCTGTCATAATCACTTAAGGAATTAAACAACGAATATTTTAATGCATTATTATATGAATTTTGTAATTCTATATTAGTCCAACATTCTAATGTAGGTTTGGAAACAGCTTTTAAAGTATTAGAAATATTAACATTCCCTGGTAAATTATTTGCAGCATTTAATTCTCCACTCATTTTATATTTTGATACCCAAAATCCATCTAGTTCACTATCCCATCCACCATTTTTAAAAGAATTTATTGAATCATCTGTAAAGGCTGGATGAATAATATAATCACTTATAGTAGGTAAAGTTTGACTAGTTGGTATAAAGTTAATTTGTATTGTGCCATATGAAGATGATGAAATCATCTTCGGTGCTTGTATTATTTTATATTCAAACCTTGGTATCCATACCCAATACGATCCATCTGGAGTTCTTGCATTTGCCCACATTTTACTTCCTTGCACTAAAGAATAATTATACCAATCTCCACTTCCTATCCTATTTTGTGGTACCTCATCCCATTTATTCGTAGATATATTATATTCTACTGGTATCATTCCATCCATTAATACAGGCTTATTTATGCCTTTATTATTATCCCAATCATCTGAAATATTGTTGATTCCATCAGTATCAATATCAAATTCAAATATTCTTGTGAAAATTTTTTTATCAGCTACATTTGTAGGATTATCTTTTGCTACAATTTTTATATAAAGTTTATCTGTTATATTTTTAATATCTAACTTTTCAAGATTTTGGATCAAAAATGTTTTCTCACTAATTGGCACATTTTTAATATCTGAATATATATTAGTATATATATTATTATCTAAGCTTACACTTACACTTACATCTGATAAACCACTTTTTAAGCCAAATACTAGCGAATATCTAAGAATTTCTCCCTTAAAATATTTAACATTTAAACCAATATACATATTATCAGATGTATTTCTAATCATATTTATTTTATTTCCAGATTTATCAAATATATTTATTTGTATTCCTTCTATTTCTTTTGGTATTTCTATTTCAACATATCCAGAAGAAGATATTTTTGCTTTTTTTGCTCTAGATTTCATATATATTTCATCATACTCTGTTATACCAGAATAAAAGCAAGCAATTTCTCCTTTTTTATTATACTTTTTCAAGTACTCGTACCTTACCTCTTTAATTCCACTACTCTCATCACTTATTTTAAAAGATATAACATTTTTCATATCTGATATTTTAATAATTGTATCTTGATTGATAACTGGTGAAACATTATCATAATTTGAATATTTTACTTCAACTCTTCCTACTTCTTCTCCACTTTTTTCTTTAGTAATTTCAATTTTTTTATCATTTAAGCTTGCAGATTCAAAATTTAGTTTATCAGATGCTAAAATACTAGTAGAGATACCTTTTGTAACTAGTTCATCAAATGTGTTAAAGGAAATTTTATTAGTTGACTTTTTTGTAGTATTTAGCTTTATTTTATTTCCACCTTGTATATATAAATATAGTTCCTCTCCATCTTCTATATATGAATCAATAGTTAGATCTAAAGAATTTGTCCACTTTTTATTTAACTTTCTAACTGTTATGCCATTTACAGTTTGCACAGTAGTGCTACTATCTGATAAAGTATTCGTTTGATTTAACTTAGTTATATCTGAAATCTTCGAAGTAAAAGAAAAATATTTATTTTTATTTACTTTTATACCTTTTAGATAGTATACATTCATTGATGGATATGCAACCACATACACATCATTATTTTCACCTGATTTTTTATATCCTTTTTTAGAATTTGTAATATCTATTTTTGACAAATCTATAAAATAAAATGCTCCTAACATTTCATTTGTATTTTTATCCAAATTTAGTTCAAGCTCTTGAGTAAATATATTCTTATCAGATAATGGTATTAAATCCATTAAAGCTTTTTGTGAGATAGGCATTTCACTATCCAAATATGGTATTTCATCATTTTGTATATAATATGAAGATACTTGATCTTCAATAGTAGATATTTCTTCAGCAAAACTTACAAGTGCTGCATTATTTTTTGACGTATTTACACTAATTATAATAGCTGTTGTAAGTATTATAGTTATTACTATTGTTATAACAAGTAAAATTAAAGATATGCCTAATTTTTTATCGCCTATTTTTATATTCATATTATACCACCTTTTCATTATATATTTTATCCATTATTTAAGCATTTTTCAAGTCTTTTTTGCATTTTAATTTATTTTTAGCTTTTGAATTGCAAAATACACTAATTTTTGATATAATTGTAATGGTGATAACAAAATTATGTACGTTAAAAATATAAAAGATATAGATATATCTACAAACTCTTTTGAATATATTTATATTTCTAAATCTGATATGCAAACAAAAGCTCTCGCTTTATATATTGCATCTATGTTAAAAAAAACCGATGTGGTTGTACTAAATGGTGAACTTGGAGCTGGAAAAACAACATTTATGCAAGGAATTGCAAAATACTTTGATATTGAAAATCAAATATCTAGTCCTACTTTTACTATTGTTAATGAATATACTACAAAAGATAAAAACAATATATACCACTTTGATGTATATAGAATAGAAAATAGTCAAGACTTTGAAGAAACAATAGGGACAGAATATTTTGAAAATGGTATTTCAATAATCGAATGGGGAAATATTATATCTGATATATTACCTAAAAAAACTATATATATAGATATTTCAAAAAAAGAAGATACCAACTCAAGATCTTTACATATATGGAGGAAGATTTAATGAATATATTAGCAATTGATACCACAACAAAAAAAGCAGCAATAGCTATACAAAAAAAAAATAAAATATATGAGGATAGCTTAACAAATGAAATAACCCACTCAGAAAAACTTTTACCTCTTATTGCAAATTCTTTAGATACTACTAATCTAAATCTACATGATTTAGATTTATTAGGTTTAATAAACGGTCCTGGATCATTTACAGGTATTAGAATTGGTATTGCTACTTTAAAAGCTTTTGCACAAGTAAATAATCTGAATAT
Source organism: Clostridia bacterium (assembly GCA_036660635.1). GTDB lineage: Bacteria > Bacillota > Clostridia > TANB77 > CAG-465 > CAG-465. The sequence continues at coordinate 18,944 of JAVXAF010000003.1, forward strand.
ATTTTCAATATCTAGCACAATGTTAATAGCATATAAAGCATATATTCAAAGAAAAAATAGCCAGTATTTCGTATCATTAATTGATGCAAAAAATAATCGAGTATATTTTTCCATAAATAAAATTTTAGATAAAAGTGAAAAAATAGTGATTTCTAATATTTATGAAACCGATAATCTATTAATTGATGATGCCATGGTAAAAATAAAAGAAATATGTAAAGATAAAAGCATTGATTTAAAAAGCCTAGTCTTTGCAGGAAATGCAATTAATAATTTTAAATTGAATTTGATTTCTCATAATTTTTTAGCTACAAATTTATTGGATATATACCCTACTCCAATTGATTTAATAAATTTATATAATAATATATCTGATCCAAATAAATATTTGTTTAATGCATTTTCACTAGATGCAAATTACGCTAGAAAATCTCAAGCAGAAAGGATGAGAGAATATGAAAAATAAATTAGATGATTTTTATATATATCCATTCGAACCCAGTTACGTTGACGGAGTAAAAGAAATTGAAAATGAACAAAACATTTCAATACTTTCAAAAAAATCAATATTAGAAGATTTAGATGATGAAAATTGTAAATATTTTATTGCTACTCTTGATGAAAAATTAGTTGGATATATTGGTGCCTGTTATTGCTTAGACTATATGGACTTACTTTCTATAGTGGTAAAAAAAGACTATCAAAATATGGGAATAGGATCTAAACTTTTAAATCATATTTTTGCTTTTGCAAAAGATAATAAGATAGAAAAAATATTTATAGAAGTTAGAAAATCAAATGAAATAGCTCAAAAATTTTATCTATCTCATGGATTTAAAAATATAAATATTAGAAAAAAATACTACTCTGATAATTTTGAAGACGCTTTAATTTATGAAAAAGATATGAAAAAGATATAAAAAAAAGAAAAATCTTAATCTACAATTATTATTTTATAGATTAAGATTTTTATATTTGTCAAACTAATTATTATTTATTTTTTAAAATTTTCTTTGCTTTTGGCACTAGATTACTAGTAAAAAACTCAGCAATATTATCTATCCCTTTAGTTGCAATTAATACCATTACCGGTATATAGTTTGCTATATATCTTGATCTTGTCTCCCAAAACAAAAAAAACAAAAAAACTCCAAAAATAGTTATTGTTAAAATATTTGAATATTTATAATTTTCCTTTTCTTTTGATTTATTAAAACTTAAAACAGATATTATCATTAAAAGCAGCATTGAAATATGTTGTATTTGACTATAATATTTATATATATCATTTTTGCTTCCATTTTCACTAATATATTCATGCTGTATTCCTAGATTGGTTGGTTTTATTGATAACATAGTTTGAGCAAAATATGTACCCTCTCCCCAAGTATATACCAATTTACCTTTTATAAATTCATTGATATTTCCGTTTTTAATTAAATTAAATCTATATTTTATAGTTTTATTTATCATATTTTTTTTAGCTTGATATGTTGGCATCATTTTTGTATTATTAAAATCCGAAGATTTATAACTTCCATTTCCCGTCATTCCCATCATTATCCAATGAGTAATAGGAAATGAATTTTTTTCAAAACTATCTTTATTCCAATCTTTAAAAATCCCATAAATTAAATAATTAAATATTATAGTAAATAAAATAAAAACAGTTATAAAAGAAATCATTAATGGTATAATCGTTTTAGTTTTATTATAAATTAAATGTACAATAAACATTGCAATCACAATAATTGCAACAGTAGCTTTTATTTTTATTCCAATAAAAGATACAATAGCTAAAAAAACATATAATATATTTCTATCTATTTTTTTAGTTTTTTCACAAGCTATTAAATATATATATAATATTAATATGGGAAATAACATTGAAAATGAATCAGTATATATTATTGGAACATATAAATAAATTGGAGTCATAAGTGCAATAAAAAAAAGTGAAATAATAGCATTTTTTTTACCATATAATTTTTTTGCACATAAATACATAAAAAATATTGCTATATCTATTAATATAATATTAAATCCCATACTTAAACTATATGCTGATATCTTAAATAACTCAGCAATTATAAATATAAAAATAATAATCATTTGCATCGCTAAATTATTACTATAATTGTATAAATACTTTAAATCAAAAGCTGAGCCATGTATATATTTACCAGCATTATCAAATAAATCTTTTACATCCCAACCTGGTTCAACCCTATATAAATAAGCTGACATAATTTGCACTAATATAATTACAATAAAAACAATTGTAACAATTACTTTTGTATTTATTTTTACTTTTCCTTTTAAATAATATCCTATCAAACAAAAAATTAAAATATAAGAAAAAACTCCTAAAATAACTGGCAATGGCTCATATCTAAAAAACGTAACGTCATTAAAAAATATAGAGTTACAAACTATATATACAAAAACTATTACAAACACTACATTAAAAAGTATAATTGATTTTTTTTTCATTGTATATCCTCCAACCTCTATATAAAAATGAAATTTATTACTTTTAATATAATACTATATACATTATCTTTTTTCAAGATATTTTCTTGTGTTTTTTATATTTACTCTTAATACATCTTTTATCAATTTATTTTCTAAAATTTGTTGAATATTTTTTTGATATATAATACAATATAATTAATATGATTATACAAAAGAAATTTGGAGGAAATAACATATGAAAAAAATTAATGAACTTAAATTTAGTGAGCTTAAAAATAATTTTGACTCAGACTTACTAACATTTAAATCAACCAAAGAAATTGAACCTTTTAATGGGATAATAGGACAAGAGAGAGCTTTAAACGCAATAAGCACTGCTCTTCAAATACCTCAAAAAGGATTTAATTTATATATTTGTGGAAGTATAGGAATTGGTAAAACAGCATATGCTCTTTCTGTTATAAACACACTAAGTAAAAACGAACCTGTGCCAAATGACTACTGCTATGTATATAATTTTGATAATCCTAATGAGCCTGTTGCAATTTCCTTAGAACCTGGTTGTGGAACTGAATTTAAACAAGATATGAATAGGTTTATATCTACTCTACTTACTAGACTTTCTAAAGAATTGAGTGGTGATATCTATGAAAAAGAAAAGAAAACTATTATAGATAGATATAAACGTGCAAAAGAAGATATAATGAAAAACTTTGATAAATCAACTTATGAGCAAGGTTTTAAGGTCAAAAATACTGAAGAGGGTATATTTTTCTCACCAGTTCATAATGGTGTCATTTTAAATGAAAAAGATTTTAATATCTTAGATGAAAAGACAAAGAAATACTTTCAGGAAAAAAGTCCTAAAATTCAAGAGCAAACTCTAGCTGTATTAAAAGAATTAGATGAACTTGATAAAAAATCTGAAGAAGTTGTAAATGAGTGGCAAGAAAATATGACAACTTTTGCTGTAACTCAATGTATGAGTGATTTAAAAATCAAATACAAAAAAAACTTGAAAATACAAAATTTTCTATACTCTATTCAAAGCGATGTTATTAAAAATATTGAAATATTTAAACAATATGAAGATAGTTTAATTGTAAAAAAATCTCCAAACATGCAACAAATGATGATAAATAATATGCAAAGAAAAGACAACAAGCCTTGGGAAAACTATAGAGTTAATTTGATTATTGATAATGATAGACTTTTTCACGCACCTGTTATAATAGCAAAAAATCCTAATTACTTTGATCTTTTTGGTAAATTAGAGTTTGAAACAGGTCCCTCTGGTGTAAAAACTAATTATATGATGTTAAAATCTGGTCTTATTCATAAGGCAAATGGTGGATACTTACTGATTAATATTCGTGATCTTTTAAACAGTATGCCAACTTGGGAAGCTTTTAAAAGAGTTTTACGTAATCAAGAATTATCTATTGATAGTTCAAGAGATATTGCACAACCAGTTACAGTTGTAACTTTAAAACCAGAACCTATTCCTATACATACTCAAGTCTTACTTATTGGTTCAGAAATGCACTATCAGCAGCTTTGTAACATAGATGTTGACTTTAAAAAACTTTTTAAAGTCAAAGCAGATTTTGAAGACAGTTTTGATAGAAATGTTGAAAATACTCAAAAATATATTGAATATATTTCATATATTTGTAAAAAATATTCTCTTCTTCCTTTTTCAAAAGAAGGCATAAAAGAAATGATCGAATTTAGTTCTAAATGTGCTAGTAATAAACAAAAACTCACTGCAATAAAACAAGACATTATTGATCTTGCAATTGAGTCTAATTTCATAGCAAAAAATATGCAAAAAAAAGTAATTACAGGGAAAGAAATTAAAAAAGCACTAAATACTAAAGTTATTAGATTTTCAAAATATAATGATCATTTAAATACAATGATTTCTCAAGGTGATATTATGATATCAACTGAAGGCGAAAAAGTAGGTCAAATAAATGGTCTTACTGTTATAATGACTGGCGATATGTCATTTGGTCAACCAGTTAGAATAACTGCAAATACATTTATAGGAAAAAGCGGTATAGTTAACATTGAGCGAGAAGTTTCAATGAGTGGTACAACTCACTCTAAAGGTGTATATATTTTATCAGCATATATTGGTGAAAAATATGCTCAAAACTATCCCCTATCTCTTACTGCAAGCATTTGTTTTGAACAATTATACAATGGTGTAGATGGTGATAGTGCCTCTTCAACTGAGCTTTATGCTATACTTTCTAGTTTATCAGGTATACCTATAAAACAAACTTTAGCAGTAACTGGTTCTGTTAATCAAAAAGGTGAAGTACAACCAATTGGTGGAGTTAATGAAAAAATCGAAGGTTATTTTAAAGTTTGCAAAGCAAAAGGATTAAATAATGAAAATGGAGTATTAATTCCATTTCAAAATGTAAAAAATTTAGCTCTTAGTGATGATGTAATAGAAGCTGTAAAAAATGGACATTTTCATATATATCCTATTTCAAATATTGATGAGGGTATGGAACTTCTTACTGGAGTTTCATCTGGAATTATAAATAAAAATGGAGAATATGAAAAAAATTCTATCAATTATTTAGTAAATGAAAAATTAAAAGATTATGCAGAAAAAAGTATTAAATTTAATTAACTCTTAATATTTAATTTTTGAATTTTAAAATACGCTTAATACAATATTTAGTATTAAGCGTATTTTTATATATATTTTTTTTATCTATTTAGATCATAATCTAATATAACTTTCCACTCGGGAGTTACAAGCTTTATGGAATATAACTTACCTTTAAAAAATCCATCTGACGCATCTCCTGATCTTCCTATATAATTTATACTTCTTGTGTCAGTAGAAATAGGATTAATACCATACATCATTCCTGTTCCTGCTCTATCTATTGCTATATTATCTTTGTCTATATCTCCCCTATACCAGCCTGCTGTTCCTCCCTCACCTGTGCCACCTTGCACCCACCTTAAATAAAATTTAGCTTTTTTATTTAATTCAATTGCAGATGTACTTTTAGAGTATATATCTAAGTGAGCATTGTTATATGTATTTAATCTAAATAATATTTGTCCCGTATTTGCATAATTTTGAACATATATTGTATCATTGTTTTCACCAGAACCTAAGCTTAAAATTCTAGAATTATTATTAAATGCTTGCCAAGTTGCAACAAGCTCTACTCTCATTCCAGTTTTACTATTAATTGCAGCTGGAATCGTTGGTATTATTGCATAATCATCAATTCCATCAAATTCTAGCGCATACTTTCCATCAGGATCTTGAACAACTTTTAGCCCACTCATTAAATTAGCATCTAATCCGTTACCAGAATAATCTTTTAATATTTTATTTTCAATTGAAACTTTAAATTCACTTACAAGTTTTGGATTATCAATTGGCTCTACTTTTACTTTTACATCTTGTTTATTATATAATTTTTTACCTGTTGGTACAATTAGTTTAACTTTATTTGAATCATCATGTGCTGCATCTCCTGCTATTTTTGTTACAACACGATCATTAGTAGAGTTAACACCATTTAAACTAAAGTCCACATTATCTACTTGCCCACCTATTGGATTTTCAATTGATACAGCATAATCGATATTTTTATTTGTATGAAAATCATTATCATGATTTTTTACAGTAAGCTCAAGCTCACTTGTTCCGTTTGAATTTAAAGTTACAGCATTAGTTGATATATTAGACTGAAATATATATGGTGAGTAATGAATGTTTTTTTGTGCATATAACATCACATTTCCCGCCTTGTCAAAAACGGCAATCATAACGTATTTTGCTTGCGAAGAGAAATTAAAGTCAACATTAAAAGATGCATCTAACTTTGCTTTTTTTCCTCTTGATTTCATAAATTCTATATTATAAGTATTAATTAATACATTTTGATCTATATTAGGATCTAATACTGGGAAAAACCTAACTTCTTTTATACCACTTAAATCATCCTTTACTGCAAACTTTGTATTAACATTTTCTAAATTAAGTGTCATATTAATTTGATTATTTGTTATAACTGGTGCTAAATAATCATAATTTGATATATCTATTTCTACTGTCCCAACTATTTTCGAATTTTCCTTTTTTGTAAATATAATCTTTTTTTTATCCTTTGCAAGTGTATTAAATTGTGTTTTAAAACTTAAGATTTCTTGATCTGTAATAGTTAAAGCTCCTAATAATTTCATACTTTCTAAATCATTAATTTCAAAGTCATTAAAATTACTTGGTAGATTTAGTTTCCTTTCAACTCCATCTGGTAGAGTAATATATATTTCATCTGTCACATTTAAATATGCTGATATAGATATTCCAAAAGTATTACTCCAAACCTTGACTTTCTTTTTTATAGTAACCCCAGGCAAATTTTTTATAATAACAGGAGCTACTTCTTGTAGTTCTGGTTCTTTAATATTAATAATTTTTGATAGATTTTTTGTAAGGGAAAAATAAGTAGTTCCTTTTGCTTTTACCCCTTTTAAATAATATATATTCATAGAAGGATATGAAATTACATATACATCATTTTCTACTTTTTTTGTACCTCTTTTACTCTTTTTTACACCAAGTTTTTCTAAACTTATAACATAGTACTCTCCTTCTGTACCAGTTACAACTTTATCTTGATTTAATTCCATCTCTTTTAATATTAATTCTTTATTTTTATTATTTACTAAATTAATAATTCCATCTTGTGAAATTGGATTTATATCAAAATATGGCAACTCATTATTTTCATAATAATAACTTTTACATTTTTCTTGTAAATCTGATAATTCTTTTGCAAAAGCTGTTAGTTTAGAATTATCTAAACTTTCTTTTACTCCAATTGTTGTCACACTAAGAAGTATTAATATAACTACAATTGTTATTACAAGAACTATTAAAGAAATTCCTTTTTTTAATTTCATTATTTTACCTCGCTAAAATATTTATTAACTACATTTTATATGTTTTTTAAAAATTTTTCAAGTCTTTTAACTAATAATTAAAAAAGGCTTAAGAATCTCTATTCTTAGCCTTTAGTATGTACGGTATTTAAATTTTAAATACCGTACAAAATAACTATTTTTTTAAATTTTGTTTTTTATATCCTACTGCTAAAAAGTTATATAGCACTTCCCAAGCCATAAATGATGTTATACCTGTTGTATCGTGACTTGGGCTAAGTTCTACTAAATCAAACCCTACTGTATTTATTTTATTTAAAGATCTAATAACTTCTAGAGCTTTAAGTCCATTAATTCCATTATATTTTGGAGTACCTGTTCCTTCGCTATATGCTGCCTCTAATGAATCCATATCAAAAGTAACATATACAGCGTCATATTCTTTATATTTTTCATATATAAAATCTCCTACCTCACTAGAAGACTTTTTATTAAATTCATTTGCTGTTATTATTGTAATTTTATGTTCATCGGCAAAATCATTCCATACTCTATTGCAAAGTCCTCTAAGTCCTATTGTAAGCATATCAGATCCGTTTAAATATCCTTCTTTTATTAAATTTGTAAATTGATTACTATGATTTATTCTTGAAAAAAAAGCAGTATCTGGTTCTGTATCATTATGAGCATCAAATTGAATTAAACCTACTTTTTTATAATTTCCACCTTTTTTTATTCCTATAAAAGATCCATAAGTGATAGAGTGATCCCCACCTAAGATAATTGGGAATGTATTTTTTCTAAGTTTGGAAATTGTATCAATTATAGCATTTTGTGTTTTTTCCATATCTCCATGCCAAATATTCATATCACCAACATCACATATTTTTAAATCATTTGTTTTTACATATTTTCTATTATCGTAGTCATAACACTCCATTCCATCTATTTTTTTCCACATAGAACACTCTCTAATTTTTCTTGGTGCTTCTGCTGCTCCTAATCTATATGTAAGTCCCATATCAACTGGTAGACCCACAACTGCAATATCATATTTTTTAGCTTCATCAATTGTTACATATTCACTAGCCGTAAACGTTGCAATTCCTGAGTGTATCATGTCATCTTCATATTTCATTTTATACCATCCTTTTGATTTTATCATATTCTTTTAAATACATTTTTACATATTCAACATCTGATGTACAAGGTAAATACTTGTCACCATATTTTTGTCTTGTTTCATTACCTTTACCTGTTATTAAAATAACAGTTTTAACATTGGTAGATGTTGCTTCTTCAATAGCTTTTTTTATTGCTTCTCCTCTATCTTCAATTAGTTCATAATTTTGCATATACTTTTTTATAAAAAGTGCTATATCATTTGAAATTTGTTCTACAGGTTCAAAACCTGGATCTTCTGCTACAAGAAATATTTTATCTGCATTCATACCAGCAACTGTTCCTAAATGTTCTCTTCTAATATACGCTTTTTTACCAGCTGAACCAAATATTGCAACTATTTTTCTTCCAGGATATTCTAGCTTACTAGATTCAAAAAGCTTTTCAAAACTTAGTTTATTATGTGCATAATCAACAATTGCCACTATTTTTTCATCTTTTGTATGATATACTTCCATTCTTCCACTTGATCTTGCAATTTTTAAAGCAGCATAAATATATTTTTCAGGAATGCTCAATACAAATGAAACAGCTATTGCTGCTAAAGCATTTTCTACATTAAATAGACCCGGCATAGTTAGAACAAACTCCTTACTATAGTTAGGTGTCTTTACATTAAATACTGTATTAAATCCATCTTTATGTACGTTATATGCATATATATCAGCTTGTTTATCTTTTACAGAAAAAGTTATAACTTTTTTAGAATCTTCTTTTGCCTTAAGTAAAATTCTGTCCGCAAAATCAGCATCTAAATTTACGCACGCAACTTTTGTCTGCTTAAATATTTTAAGTTTTGATGCAAAATAATCTTCAAAATCTTCATGTTCTATTGGGCTTATATGATCTATAGAAATATTTAAAAACACTCCTATTGCAAAATTAACTGTATCAAGTCTATTATATTTTAAAGATTGTGAAGAAGCTTCCATAACAACATTTTCAATTTTAGATTCTTTAGCATTATAAAAATGTCTTTGGAGTTCTAACGCTTCAGGAGTAGTTATATGAGATTCAAATTCCTCAACACCATCATAAGTATCAATAGAAGATATAATAGCCGTCTTATTCTTTAAATTAGCTTTTGCATACTCATCTAAAATATATCTGATATAATAAGCTGTAGTTGACTTTCCTTTTGTACCTGTAATTCCAATCACATTTAATTTTTCGGACGGATTATTATAGTACATTTTTGCTAAATCATTGTGAGCAACTCTTATATTATTAACTAATATACATGGTATTCCAACTTCATAATCTATTTGACTTACATATATGAACACTCCATTTTTAACTGCACTTTCCAAATATTCCTTTTTAAAATCATTTCCTTTACAAATAAATAAAGTATTGTTTTCAATATCTCTTGAATCATAAGACATATATTCAACTTCTTTTTCCAATACTTCATTGCAGTCTATAATATTTTTTAATTCATTTACATTTTTCAAACTTTTTATATATTCTGCAACTATATGTTTTTGCATATTATCTCCCCTTTTTACAATATATTAATTATATCCCATCTATATTTTAAAATCAAGCAAGAAAACAAAAAAAATCAAAGCAGATAGAAATTTATCTATCTGCTTAATACTTTTTACTTTTTTCTTTCTTTAAGTTTTCAATTATAGTATAATCTGATATCAATAAATTGTTGTCAACTCCTGTACCAATTTCTACTTTCCTATTCCCACCGGGTATTATTTCAATTTGTCCATATGCTAATTGTCTTGCCTTTTTATATGATGATAAATTATTATGTTCCGTTTTAATCTCTCCTTATAAATTATTATTTAGAAAACTTTTTTTATTATATCACTAATTTTTTTTGAAATACAATAAAAAAAAGAACAAGCAGTACTTGTTCTTATATCTATATATAACTACTAAAATAAATTTGTTGTAGTATCTTCTCCGTTTGTATCTTTTAATGTAGCTTCATTTTCAATTCCCATTTCATAAGAATCTTTTATAACAGCTTCAATTTGTCCGTCAAGAACATCATGTTCTATTTCTTGTGATAAAACTAACTCGCTAAGTAAAATATCTTTTGCAGTTGATAGCATTTTTTTCTCACCAATTGAAAGTCCTCTTTCCATATGTCTATGAGATAAATCTCTAACTACCTCAGCTAAATCTAATATGTTACCAGACTTAATTTTATCTACATTTGTATTATATCTTTTACTCCAATTAGCATCATGTACATATGGTGCTTTTGGTTTTTCTAATACGTTAAAAACTTTTTCAAATACAGAACTATCTGAAACTTCTCTCAATCCAATGTTATCAGCTCTGTCAGTTGGCACCATTAATTTCATATCACCAATAGGCATTTTTATAATGTAGTAATTTTCTATATTACCTAGCATTTCTTTTTCTTCTATTGATTCAATTGTACCAGCCCCATGCATTGGATAAACTATTTTGTCTCCTATATTAAACATGGCTATGCCTCCTTTGCTTCTACTTTTATCGTACATTTATATTATACCATAAATCAGCTTAAAAGTAAAGCTATTTGACATAATTTGTCTAGGCTTTAACTAGTTCCCAAATCTTCTGTTTCTTTTCATATACTCTTCAATTGCTTTATCTAACTCTGCCTCGTTAAAATCTGGCCAAAAAACTCCATCTGAAAAATATAATTCAGAGTAAACTATCTGCCAAGGTAAAAAATTACTTGTTCTATACTCCTTACTTGTCCTTATAACTAAATCCGGATCAGGAACTCCAGCAGTATATAAATTATTACTAACTAAATCAGTATCTATATTTTCTATTTTTAAATTTCCTTTTTTCACCTCAATTGCAATATTTTTTATTGCTCTTACAATTTCATCTCTTCCACCATAATTAAAACAAATTCCAAATGTCAACTTTCTTCTATTTTTTGTTTTTTGCTCAATAATATCAAGATTTTTTTTAGTTTTCTCATCTAACCTACTTTCATCGCCGTATACTTTTATGCAAATATCTTTATCAGAATTGTTTTTTATTTCTTCTTCTGTATATTCATACAATAATTTTAAAAGTGTATCAACTTCTGAGGCTTCTCTTTTCCAATTTTCAGTAGAAAAAGCGTAAACTGTTAAATATTCCACTCCTATTTCATAAGCATAATTAATTATTTTCCTTAAATTTTTGCCACCTTCTTTATGGCCCATACTTGCAGGCAGACCTTTTTCTTTTGCCCATCTTCTATTACCATCTAATATTATTGCAATATGTTTTGGACCATTTTCTGGTATTTTATTCATTTTTTCCCCCTATTTTAAAATATATTTACTAACTATTTCTATCTTTTATATATAATGCTAAATCCTTTAAAAATTCTGCTTTTTTATCATATATATTTATTATATCAATTGCCTCAGAAATAATATCATCTAACTTATTTTTAGCTTCTTGTAAACCATACATTGTGACAAATGTACTTTTTTTAAGTTCATTATCATTTCCAACAGGCTTTCCTGTTATTTTCTCATCACCTATTTCAGATAATATATCATCTTTTATTTGAAAAGCTAACCCAATCCTTTGAGCAAACTGACTAAGAATCTCTATTTGAGATTCATCTGCTCCTGCAAGAATAGCACCTATTTTTGCAGATGCAATAATTAGAGCTCCTGTTTTGTTTTTATGCATATACTCAAGTAAAGAATTTTCAATTATTTTATTTTCACATTCAATATCTACAAATTCTCCTGAAATCATTTTATTTGTAGCAGTAGTTAACTCCTCAAATGCTCTAATATATCTTTTAATATCTTTTGTGTTTTTTGTCCCCTTACTCAATACTACATATGCACTATTTAATAGTTTATCCCCAGCTAAAATTGCTGTCGATTCTCCAAAAACTTTATGATTAGTAGGAATTGAATGTCTAAAATCATCATTATCAATTGCAGGTAAATCGTCATGTATAAGAGAAAAATTATGTATCATTTCCATTGCAATAATAAACGGTATACACTCTTCAAACTCATCACTAAAAAGTTTAAAACTAGATAAAATAAGTATAGGTCTAATTCTTTTTCCACCTGCTAACAGACTATATTTACATGCCTCATCAAGCCTTTTTTCTGGCACATCTTCAACAGCACTAAATTTTTCTAAATTTTCATTAACATATTTTTGATAATTGTTAAGTTGTTCTTTAAAGCTCATTATTTTACAACACTTCCTTATCATCAGTTTTATATTCTAAAATATCACCTGGCTGGCAGGCTAATACACTACAAATTTTATTCAAAGTAGAAAATCGTATAGCTTTTGCTTTATTATTTTTTAATATTGATAGATTTGCAAGAGTAATACCTACTTTTTCAGAAAGTTCAGTCATATTTATTTTTCTTTTTGCCATCATAACATCTAAATTTACAATTATAGCCATATATTCCCCCTATATCATCAAATCATTTTCTTCTTTATATTTTATAGCTTTATATACAAACTCAGATAGTACAATTGTCATAAATCCAAATATAGTAAAAGTCATAAATATAATTATCATAAACACAGACTTTATCATTGGGAAAAATATTAAATAAAGTAGTGATATAGCCAAACTACACCACCCTATAACAGATAAAGTTTTAGCATTTTTTTTACTAAATGGCTCACTTATATTTATACTATTAAATAAAGTTATTGTCTTAAATAATATAATTAAAGCTAGCGTACCTGAAGTATATAGTAAAGAAAGTGTTTTTACAAAATAATTTAATTCAAACATATTTTTAAACTCTAAAAACCATTTTAAACAAAAAGGCAAAGTCGCAAATACTAAAACGCCTCCTAAAAGTATTATATATAAAATTACTAGTATCATTTTTGATATTTTTTTATTTTCTAAAATCATATTTTTACTCCTTAAATACTTTTAAAATATATCATGTAACTTATCGAATGTCAATATATATTTATTAACATTCATAATATTTTATACTAATAAAAATAATTTCTTTATTTCTATCAAGTCACGAAAAAAAAGCTTTATAATATTTAAAGCTTTTTTAAAAAGATTTTTTATCCAATTTAATTAAATAATTTTTCTATTTCTTCTTTGCTATAATTGTATACTTTATTACAAAAATGGCAAGTTATTTCCATTTCTCCAAAATTTTCTACATGCTTTATTGCTTCATCTTTTCCAATTATGCTAATCACTCTTTCAATTTTATGATTTGAGCAATCACATTTTAATTTTGGAGTTTTTTGCTCGATTTGTTTTGGATTATTATCTCCTGTTATAGTTTTTACAACATCATCAATATTTTGTAAATCCAGCATTAAACCTGTTACACTAGATATATCAGCATTTATTTTTTCTAATTTATCTAATGTTTCTTCATCAGTATTAGGGAGTGGACTTATTATATATCCACAGGCTTTTTCAACCTCATTTTCTTTATTTATTAAAACCCCTAAAGAAACTACTGATGGTGTTTGCTCTGAAGTATAAAAATAAAAAGCAAAATCTTCAGCAATTTCAGATGTAAATAAATTACAATTTCCAACAAAAGGTTCTTTTAATCCTATATCTTTTACTATATTTAAAGTTCCTTTACCAACTGCCTTTGCAACATCTAGCTTGCCATTTTTGTTAAGTGGAAGTTCGATTCCAGGATTTGTTACATATCCTTTTATCTCTAAAGCACCATTTGCACAAACTACAATGCTGCCTAATTTTCCATCACCTTTAATAGTTGTTGTAATTCTTTGATTTTCACTTTTAAACATTGATGCCATCATCTCTGTAGCCATCATTGATCTGCCTAAAGCAGCAGTTGCTACATTTGATAAAGCATGTAAATTTCTTATTGTTTTTATCATATTAGTCGCATCTATTATATATACTAGCACTTGGTCATTATTTGTTAAATATTTTCTTAATATATCCATTTTTGTATTCCTTTTTTATATATTATATCCTTTTAAGATATATTGTTCTTGCATTCTTCTTAATGATTGATTTATTATTTTTGCTCTTACTTCGCCTATTCCTTCAACCTCGTCAAGTTCATCTATAGTTGCAGAGCATACCCCCTGTAATGAGCCAAAAGTTTCTACTGTTTTTTCTATTACATATGTTGGCATCTTTGGTACTTTACTAAGAAGTCTATAACCTTTAGGAGAAACATTTAAGTCTAAAACGTTATTATCAATATCATATCCTAAATTTTTGATAATTTTTTCAGTAATAACTAATTCTTTTCTATCAAGCTTTCTTATTTCTTTTAATATAGTCTCTGGTGTTTTAGTTGATCTTTTTTTCACAACCATATAATCTTGTATTATTAGTTTTTCTTCTGACTCAACGTTTGCAATTAATTCTTCAAGCTGAATATTTACCAATCTTCCTTCATTTCCAAGTTCTAGAATATTTCTTTTTACTTCTGCTTCCATTCTCATTATAATTTCACTTCTATAAATTGAATTTGCAACTGTTTCTAGTGAAACAATATCATCAAATTCATGTTCACTTAATATATTAAGCAAATTATCAAATACTGCTTTATATTTTTCAAGTGCTTCAAGTGTTTGATTAGCTCTCATAATTACTGCTGAGGTTTCACTAATTACATATCTAAAATCTCCTTTAAATATTGTAATTATACCTCTTCTTTGAGAAATTGAAATAACAAGTTCATTAGTTTGTTTAGCAACTCTTTCTGCGGTTCTGTGTCTTGTTCCTGTTTCAAAAGTTTTAATTTTATGATCTGGAACAAGCTGTGCATTAGCCATTAATACTTTTTTCATATCTTTACTAATAACAATTGCTCCATCCATTTTTGCAAGCTCATATATATTAGCTGGTGTAAGATCCTGATTTATTAAAAATCCTCCATCAACTACTTCTTTCATAAATTCTTCACTTTGTGCAACAACTATTAGAGCACCAGTTTTTGCTTTTAAAATATTATCTAAACCTTCTCTAAAAACAGTTCCAGGAGCAACCATTTTTAATATTTCAAGTATTTCTTCTTGTTTCATCTTTTCACCCAACCTTATTTTATTATATTACTTAATGCTTCATCTATTGATTTTATACCAATAAGTTTAACATTTTTATCATTAATATTTTCTTTTACACTATCTATTTGTTTTTTTGACCCAAATATAGTTGTATACCCCATTTTAGTAACTTCTCTTACTCTTTTTTCAAAATTGTTAACACTTCTTATCTCGCCCGTTAAACCAACCTCACCAATAAAAACAGTTTTATTATCAATCTTTTTATTTTTATAGCTTGAGACTATAGCCATAGCAACCGCTAAATCAACAGCTGGCTCATCTACTTTTATTCCGCCTATTACATTTATATATACATCTTGAGCTCCTAAACTTAAATTACATCTTTTTTCAAGAACAGCTAAAATCATATTTAACCTATTTAAATCTATTCCATTTGCAACTCTTCTTGGCATATTATAGTACGAATGAGAAGTTAGAGCCTGTACTTCTAAAAGTATTGTAGAAGTACCTTCAACGGTTGCAACTATTGCAGTCCCTGGCAAATTATTTATACTATCTGATAAAAATACCTCTGACATATTAGTTACTTCTACCATACCTACATCTTGCATATCAAAAATTCCAATTTCGTTTGTTGAGCCAAACCTATTTTTTACACTTCTAATTATTCTATGAGAAAAAAATCTCTCGCCTTCCAAATATAATACGGTATCTACCATATGTTCTAATATTCTTGGCCCTGCTATTACTCCATCTTTGGTTACATGTCCTATCACAATTACTGTGAGTCCTTTTCTTTTAGCAAGATACATAAGTCTTGCAGTCACTTCTTTTACTTGTGATATACTCCCTGGTACAGATGATATATCATCATCATACATAGTTTGAATTGAATCAATTATGCAAAATTTAGGTCTACATTCCTCAATTTTCTCTTCAATTTGTAAAATATTAGTCTCAGATAGAAACAAAATATCTTCTGAAAACACTTTTAACCTATCTGCCCTTATCTTAATTTGAACTTCTGATTCTTCGCCAGACACGTACAAAACTTTACCATTTTTACTCAAATTAGAACATATTTGCATTATAAGAGTAGACTTACCAATTCCTGGTTCTCCGTCCAACTAAAGTAAGGGAACCCTCAATTATTCCTGATCCAAATACTCTATTAAGTTCTTCATAACCTGTATCAATTCTAACTGTTTTTTCAACCTTTATTTCATTTAATTTTTTTAATTGTGATTGATTATCGAAAGTAGAAAAAAAAGATTTGCCCCCAGATTTAGTTGTAACTTTTTTATTTATTTTTTCTTCTACAAAACTATTCCAACTATTACAACCAGGACATTTTCCAAGCCATTTTGAGCTTTCATAGCCACATTCTTTACAAAAAAATATTGTATTTGAAGTCACTTTTTTATCCCCCAATTTCTATTATTTATTATTGGTGGAGGTGGCGAGAATTGAACTCGCGTCCGAAAATCTATTCATACGAAATTCTCCGAGTGCAGTAAATGTTTAATTTAATACTACATTACTTTAACATTTACAAAAATATAAAGTAGTATGATTGAAATTACCCACTAGTCTACAATCATAAACTAGATTCGTTTGCTAGATAAAATTATGCCTTTTAATACCCTCTAGCTAAATACCAAAAGACAGGCTACCAACTAGGCAGCGTATGCTAATTTATTGTCAGCGTTTATTTATTTTTCTCGCTTTTATAGTGGCCAACGAGAATCCACTACTCGCTATTCATACTTCAAAAAATCCGTCGATACCTTACACCCCCGTATATTGTTATTATAACACATAAATACAGTATTTTAAAGCATATTTTTCTAATTTACATAAATTAATATATAATATAATAAACCAAATCTAAATTAGATTTGGTTTATTATAAATTTTATTTAAAATCATTTAATGTTTTTCCAAAAGCTTCTTTGATTTCATCAAACATTGCTTTTGTTTCGTTTACCAGTAAATTACTAATATATCCCATTTCGATAGACTTAGTAAGCCAGTTAAACTCATCTAAATTGTCATAAATAACTTCGTTAAATTTTTTTTCATTATATAAGTCTCTTTTTCTTTGCTTTATATATAGATTAACACCACATATCGAATTAGTAACCTGCATAGTCTCATTATCTCCCAAAGAAATCAAAGTAGCTTTTCTATATGAAGCTGCTTCAAAATACCTATAGAGAGTATCTGTTTTTTTATCCACATTATATAATGGATAACTAAGAGTTGATAAATCTTTTATCCTCCTAAAATATAACTCATTAAATTTATCATTTAACTCCTTATATAATGGATCATTTAAAAATCCATAGGCTGTATACTCAAATATCCGACCTTTATTTGCTAGATCTGCTTCTTCAAACAGAAGCTGATTTAGTTCAAATACATTAACGTCTGATAAAGGATTTTCATCCATGTAATGTAACACAGAGTCCATTTTTCTTATCAGTTCATAAATTGTTCTTTCAAAGACAATCTTTGCGCTTTCAACTTTGTTATCTGATACCAATTTTTTTATTTCATCAAACATAATACTTCTCCTTATTAATTTTTAATTTTAAAAATATATTTGTGTACATAACTATTTGTATTATAACATTTTTTAATTATTATGTCAAGTTTTTTGCTGCTATATATTATGCAATATGATATATGGTTAAAAGTAAAAAATAAAAAAGATCCCATATAAAATATGAGATCTTAAAATGTAATTTATAATTACATTTATTCCATTATAGCTACAGCTCCAGCTGTTTTTAATGCTTCAACTAATTTTTCAGCATCTTCTTTTGGCATATTTTCTTTAACTGTATTAGGAGCAGCATCAACTACATCTTTTGCTTCTTTTAATCCTAATCCTGTAGCTTCTCTAACAGCTTTTATAACTGCTATTTTAGTAGCACCAGCATCTTTTAAAATTACATTAAATTCAGTCTTTTCTTCAACTGCAGCACCTGCTGCAGCAGGACCAGCTGCAACAACTGCTGCTGCTGCACTTACTCCAAATTTTTCTTCAATAGCTTTTACTAAATCAGCTAATTCAATTACTGTTAATTTTTCGATTTCTTCAATCATCTTTTCTATTTTTTCCATTTCTAAATTCCTCCTTAAATTTTTTTAATAATTACTTAATTTTAATTAAGCATTTTCTTCTTGTTTTTCTCTTGTTTGATCAAGAACTACTGCAAGATTACGTATATTTCCAAGTAATGCAGATGCAAGCATAGCATATAAAGTTTCCTTTGAAGGTAAACTTGCTAACTTTTTAATTTCATTAGCATCAATTACTTTTTTATCCATAGCTCCTATTTTTATTTTGTAAAAATCATTCTTTTTCATAAAATCATAAATAGTTTTCGCTGGTGTTACATAATCTTCATATCCAATTACTACAGCAGTTGGTCCTTCTAGTCCATCTGCTAGTCCCTCTATTCCTGCTTCTTTTGCAGCATGAGAGATTACAGAATTTTTTACTACTGCATATTCATCACCATTTTGTCTTAATGCACAACGAAGCTTAGTATCATCTTCTACGGCAATTCCCCTATATTCAGTTAATATTACCATTTTAGACTTTTTTAACTTCTCACTTAACATTTTAACTTGTTCTTTTTTCTCATTTAAAATTTTCTCACTTGGCACTTTTTTACACCTCCTCTAAACAAAAAAGTTTTTGTGTGACACTACCAAAGTTTTAAAGTGTCAAACAAAAACATAAATTTTTATTTGCTTTTAAAACCTAGGTAGGATTTATGGATTTTATTCCACCTACTGTCTTGGGCTTATTTTAATACCAGGTCCCATTGTTGTTGATACAGCAATAGACTTTAAGTATGTTCCTTTAGCAACTGCTGGTCTAGCTTTAACTACAGCATCAAGCAATGCATCGTAGTTTTGCTTTAACTTATCAGTTCCAAAAGATACCTTTCCTATTGGACAATGTATTATATTACTTTTATCAAGTCTATATTCTATTTTACCAGCTTTTATCTCAGATATAGCTTTAGTTACATCCATAGTAACAGTACCAGATTTTGGATTTGGCATTAATCCTTTTGGTCCAAGTAATTTAGCTATTTTACCTAAAGATGCCATCATGTCAGGTGTTGCAACAATTACATCATAATCAAACCAATTTTCAGTTTGAACTTTTTTGATCATATCATCATCACCAACAAAGTCAGCACCAGCAGCTTTTGCTGCTTCAGCTTTATCTCCTTTAGCCAAAACTAATACTTTTTTAGATTTACCTGTTCCGTTTGGAAGTACTATAACACCTCTAACTTGTTGATCAGCTTGTTTTGAATCAACACCTAATTTTATATGCATCTCTAAAGTTTCATCAAATTTTGCTTTAGGCATACTAAGTGCTAAATCAATAGCTTCTCTAGATTCGTAAAGTTTACCTTTTTCAAGTAACTTTGCGGCTTCTTTCATTCTTTTGCTCATTTTTTTCCCCCCTTTGGTTATAACGAACTAAACGTTCTCCCATAATTAACCTATAACTTCGATCCCCATTGATCTAGCTGTACCTTTTATAATAGATACTGCTGAATCCATTGATGATGCGTTAAGGTCATTCATTTTAATTTTTGCGATTTCTTTAACTTGCTCAAGTGTTACTTTTCCAACTTTTTCTTTATGTGGTTTACCAGAAGCTTTATCAATTTTTGCAGCTTGTTTAAGTAATACTGAAGCAGGAGGAGTTTTTAAAATATATTCAAAACTCTTATCTGAATAAACTGTCAATACAACTGGAAATACCATTCCAGCATCTTTTGCTGTTTTTTCATTAAAATCTTTACAAAATTGCATTATATTTATTCCAGTTGGTCCAAGTGCAGGTCCTACTGGTGGTGCTGGATTAGCTTTGCCAGCTTGAATTTGCAATTTAACTACATGTGTTATTTTTTTCTCAGCCATCATTCTCACCCCCTTAAATTAGGATATATGTAATATATTTATATATATTAGCTCACTATATTTTTTGTATTTGATTAAATTCAAGATCCACTGTAGTTTCTCTACCAAACATTGAAACTTTAACTTTAACTCTTTTATTATCTTTAAATATTTCCTCAATAATAGCCGGATAATTATAGAAAGGTTCTGTTGTTATTCTTACACTATCCCCAACCTCAAAATCCAAATTCATAACGTCTTCTATTCCTAAAGTTTGCATCTCTTTATCTGTAAGAGGTAAAGGTTTATCTCCTACTCCTACAAAATTGAAAATTCCTTTGATATTTTTTACTACATACCAAGTTTCATCTGTCATAATCATTTTAACTAAAACATAACCTGGAAATACCTTTTTAATAGAAGTTTTTTGTTTTCCATCTTTAATTTCAATTTCTTCTTCCATTGGTATTATTACTTCATTTATTTTTTCTTGTAAGCCTCTATTTTCTACTATTTTTTCTAGAGTTGCTTTTACCTTATTTTCATATCCAGAATAAGTATATACAACATACCAGTGTGATAACTCAGCATCATTTGCTTCATTTTCCACATTAATCAACTCCTTCATTTATGCTTTAGTACGATTACTATACTATTTTATTTCTTATTAATTCCCATATCTTAGTGTCACATAATTCTAAGATCATATCAAATCCTAAAATTATTACAGCTAAAGCAAGTATTAATAACAAAACTAAAACAGTATTATTAATTAACTGCTTCTTTGTAGGCCATACTACTTTTCTTAATTCCGCTTTAACACCTTTTAAAAAACCTTTTGCCATAACTTTAGTCACTCCTTAACTATTTTGTTTCTTTATGTACTGTATGTTTACCACAAAACTTGCAAAATTTACTTGCTTCTAATCTATCAGGATTATTTCTTTTATTTTTTTCAGTTTCATAATTTCTTTGTTTACATTCTGTACACGCCATTGTTAAATTTTCTCTCATCGAATACACCTCCACTTAAGTTATCAATCACATATGCTTATTAATTTTAACATAAACTATATGTAAAGTCAACATTTTTACGATGTTTTTAGAAAAAAGTTTTACTACATTTTCTAATATTCTATCATTTTCTCTCTTATATTATAAAAAAGATGCTGTTGCACAATTCCGGCATACTCTTTAAAATTATTTTGGGCATATTTAATAATATCAATTTTTTTCAAAGTTGTACCTAGGTTTTTAAAATACAAAACTTGCATAACTCTTTCTACCCAAACATCTATTGGAAATACTTCTTTTCTGCCAAGAGCAAAAAGGAGTATGCAGTCTGCAACTTTAGGGCCAACACCTTTTACTTCTAAAAGTTTTTCTTTAGCTTTACATGTATCTAATTTTACAAAGTCATTTAATACTAGTTTGCCGTTCAAAATTTCTTTTACTACATTATATATATACGTATCTCTAAATCCAACTCCACATTTTCTATACTCATCAATCGTTACATTTTTTAAATCTTCTGGACTTGGAAACAAATAATATTTTTCATCTTCAAATATAATTTCTTTTCCATATAGCATAGCTATTTTATCAACGGATTTTGCAATTCTAGGAATATTATTATTTGCAGAAATAATATATGAAATCAAAATCTCAAAAAAAGATTGATTTAAAATTCTCGTTCCAGATGTATTTTTGACTGCTTTTTTTATATTGTTATCATATTTCATAATAGTTTTTTCTATTATTTCATAATCAGTTTTAAGGTCAAAATATTTTATAACACTTTCTGCTAAGTCTTTCATTTTATTACTTCTTATGATTAAATTATCATCTTTTTGCTTTATTTTTATTACTCTATCAAATATAACACCAACGTAAGTATCTTCCTCATTTTCTAATTTTTTCCACCTAAAACACTGCCCACATTCTAATGTATATTTTAAATTAAAAAATTTAACTTTTAATATAATTTCATTCATTTTATTTTTCCTCAACTGATTTTTTTGCTGATATCTTTGAAGGATTTTGTTGTAATGTGCTAGTGCAATATGCGCATTTAGTAGCCTCGATTGGGATTTGGCTAAGACAATATATACATTTTTTTGTTGTTGCTACTTTTTCTTCTTGTTCTACTTTTATTGTTTTTCTTTTTAATCTATTAATATATTTTACAACTAAAAACATTGTAAAGGAAATAATAATAAAATTAAATAATGAATTAAGTAACAAACCATAATTCCATGTAGCTACTCCAGCTTCTTTTGCAATTTCTAAAGTATCATAATGCTTACCTGATAGTGCTATAAATAAAGTTGATAAATCAACATTATTTGTAAGCATACTTATAAAAGGAGTTATTGTTGTATTTACTAAAGAATTTACTATATTCGTAAATGCACTTCCTAACACCACACCTATTGCCATATCTACTATATTTCCTCTTGTTGCAAAAGACTTGTAATCATCTAAAGTTTTTCTTACTTTTTTTCTAGCTTCATCTGTACTACTTTTTATTTCTTTTTCAATTTTTTCTCTAGAATTTTTATTGCTTTTCATTTTTATCACCATTGTTATTTTACAATATTTTTAATATTAAATCAATCTA
>JAVXAF010000004.1:0-39691 GCA_036660635.1 Clostridia bacterium
AATGCAAGATAAGATAAAAAGTTTAATTATTTCTATTTATTCTTCTTTAGAAAATTTAAATAAAGAGGCTAAAAGTCAAACTATAAAAATATATATCGAAAAATTTAAGATACTTATAATATAAACCCATTTCAATTATATTGTAGATAAAACATCAAAAATGAATAGTTATATAATTAATACAAATTATATTAACAAAACTTATATATATAAATATAGTAAAAAGATTAGAAAATATAAAAAATAAGACTTGTAACTTGATATTTTATATGATATAATAAAGCAATAAATTTGAAATAATTAGGAGGAATTAAAATGGGCTGGATAGATATAAGCATTTCAATATTAACCATACTTGTAGGGCTTGCACTTACTGTAGTTATAATGCTTCAAAGTAGTAAAAATTCACAATCATCAATTACAGGAGCAAATACTTTTTATGGTTCAAATAAATCAAAAACTTTAGATGGCAAACTTTCTAAATATACAGTAGTACTTGCAATACTTTTTTGTGTACTTTGTTTTGTCACTACAGTATTAATAATTAAATAGGAGAAAAAATGAGTAAAAAATACAAAAAACAAGAAAATGTTTTTGAATATGACTCTGAAAAATATAATCAAAAAAAGGAAGCATTGACTTCCTTTTTTTTAGATAAGAGATATAGCTTAATGACATTTAAACAAATAATAAATAGTTTAAATATAAAATCAAGTGAAGTGCCTTTAATAGAAAAAATATTAGAAAATCTACAAAGTGAAGGCATAATATATCTTGATGAGAGTAAGAGGTACATACTTTGTAGTAAGCAAAATATGATTAAATGTATATATCAAGCAAAAACAGAAAGATTTGGTTTTGGTCTCATACAAGAAGGATCTGATATATATATTCCTTCAAAGTTTTCATTAGATGCTATTGACAAAGATGAAATTTTAGTTAAAGTTGAAACTTCATTAAATGCTAATTCTAAAAGAAAAGAAGGAAAAGTTATAAAAGTATTAAAAAGAAATACTAGTATTATTGTTGGAAGATATATTGAAAATAAAAATTTTGGATTTGTTGAACCAATTGATTCTAAAATACAAGATATATATATTTCTAAAAAATATTCTATTGGATATAGAACTGGGCAAATTGTTCAAGTTGAAATATTAAAATATGCATTAGGAAATTCTAAAATGGAAGGCAAAATAATTTCAGTAATTGGGGATAATAATACACCTAATATTGAAGTAAAAGCATTAGAAATATCATACTGTCTCGATAAAATGAAAGAATTTAGCAAAGAGGTATTGGAAGAAACTGAAAAAATACCAGATAGTGTATATGAAGCTGAAAAAAAGGGCAGGATTGATAAAACAAATGAAAGAGCTTTTACTATTGATTCAGAAGATGCAAAAGATTTAGATGATGCGATATGTGTTAAAAAAACGGAGGATGGCAAATATAGTTTGTCTGTATTTATAGCCGATGTAAGTAACTATGTAAAAGAAAAAACTGCTCTAGATAAAGAGGCTATTGCAAGGGGAACTAGTATTTATATTCCTGGTACTGTTATACCAATGCTTCCTAAAAAATTATCTAATGGAATATGCAGTTTAAATGCAGGAGTAGAAAGACTTGCATTAGCAATTGATATTATATTTGATAATTATGGAAATGTAATTGAAAATAGTGTATATAAAGCTGTTATAAAAGTAACAAAAAAAATGAGTTATGAAAAAGTATATAAAACTATTATGAAGTCTGACGAGGAAGTTTTAAAAGAATATGCTCCTTATATTGAAGATATTAATTTGATGAAAGAACTTGCAATAATACTTAAGAAAAAAAGAGATGAAATGGGCAGTATAAACTTTAACATAGCAGAAACTCAAATTGTATTAGATGAAGATTCTAATGTGGTTAGTATAAAACCATATGATAC
Source organism: Clostridia bacterium (assembly GCA_036660635.1). Classification (GTDB taxonomy): domain Bacteria; phylum Bacillota; class Clostridia; order TANB77; family CAG-465; genus CAG-465. The sequence continues at coordinate 1,931 of JAVXAF010000004.1, forward strand.
CAATATATCAAATAGTATAATTGAAGAATTTATGCTTGCGGCTAATATGAGTATTGCTGAAAAATTCTTTTTCTTGGATTTACCATTTATATATAGAATACATGAAAAGCCAGATGAAGAAAAATTAGTAGAATTAAACATGGTACTTGCAAATTATAAAAAAAGAATTAAAGATATTAAAAATATTCATCCAAAAAGTTTAGCTACTATTATTGATGAAATTGAAGATCCAGAAGAAAAGCAAGTTATATCAAGATATATGTTAAGAACGTTAAAACTTGCTAGATATTCTCCTGATTGTGAAGGACACTTTGGACTTGCTGCAAAGTATTATTGTCATTTTACTTCACCAATAAGAAGATATCCAGATTTATTTATTCATAGAATAATATCAGATTATATTGAAAGTGGATATAATTTTGACAGTACAAAAATAAACAAATATACTAAACAGTCACAGATATATGCAAAAACTTCTTCTGATGCTGAAAAACAGTCAACAGTAATTGAAAGAGATTTTGACGATTTATATATTGCACTTTATATGTCTAGTTTTGTAGGACATGAATTTGATGCGGTAGTCTCAACCATAGCATCTTTTGGAATGTTTGTAAAATTAGAAAATACTGCTGAAGGATTAGTTCCATTTGACAATATGCCAGATAATGATTACTTTATTTATGATGAAACAAGAAGAATACTAGTTGGAAAAGATACTGGGAAAGTCTTTAAAGTTGGAGATAAAATAAAAGTTAAATTAGTAAAATCTGATGTAAAATCAAAAAGATTGGATTTTGAAGTTGTAAGTGGGGTTTAAATATGGTAGAACAGGTAAAAAATATAAATAAAGAAGATAAAAAAATAAGAAATAAAAACAGGACAAGCATACCAAAAAGAAATAAAAATAAAAATGGTAGCAAATTATTTGATATATTGAAAAATTACTATTCTTTTTATAGAGAAAATTTAAAGAAAAAACATATTGTATTATATGTCATAATTTTAATTCTTTTCTTTATTTTCTTAAGTATTTTACTTTCTCAAGTAAACTTTGATACAATATTAAAAGAAGTAGGAAAAAATACTATGGATAATAATTCTATTTTTTCTATGATAAAGGAAAAAATATTTATAATATTTTTAATAGTATTTGCTGGTATAACACCATATGTATATATACCAGTAATAGGTGTTCTCTCATCATATACTTTTGCTCTTAGCATTGTTTCGGTGTTTGGAGTCAATAATAGTACCTTTAATTTAGTATTTATGTGTATTGGGGCGATAATGCAAATATTTGGATTTGCACTCGCAATATCAACAGGAATATATTACTGTAAAATTTCAACAAAAAAATTTAAGTATTCGCAAAGTAGAAGTTTTGGGATAAATGATGTTAAAAAGGCAGTTTATGAAATCAGAAAAAATAATGCTAAAGTAGAAAAAATAGAAAAGTTACAAAAAGAGAAAATAGAAAATCAAAATAAGCTAAATGTAAAAGTACCATATTCAAAACTTGTAATAAGTTTTGTAATTTCACTTAGTATTGTATTAATTGGAACATTAGTAGCAAGAATATAAAGGAGAAAACAAGTGAGACTTAGAAATAAACCAAATGCAAAAAATGAATTAGCTGCCGAAGCGAAATTTATTGAAAGCAAAGAACAATTAGAAAAAATATTAGACAAAAATAAAAATAAAAAGATAAATATTGAAATTGGAATGGGCAAGGGAGATTTCATTACTAATATGGCATATGAAAACCCAACTGAGATATTTATTGGAATTGAACTTTCAATTAGTGTAGCATCTATTGCAATAAAAAAAATAAATAGGTTTGAACAAGAAAATAATACTACATTAGATAATTTAATATTAATGTCTTTTGATGCTATTAGTTTATCAGAAATATTTAAAGAAAATAGTGTAGATAAATTATATTTAAACTTTAGCGATCCATGGCCTAAAAAGAAACATTCCAAAAGAAGACTTACTAGTCAAACTTTTTTGACTGGTTTTAAAAAAGTACTAAAAGATAAGGCTATAATTGAGTTTAAAACGGACAATAGAGGACTGTTTGAGTATAGCTTAGTTAGTATGCAAAATTTTGGATTAAAGTTCTTAAATGTATATCTAGATCTTCACAAAACAGATATAGTAAATATACAAACTGAGTATGAAGAAAAGTTCTCAAAGTTTGGCCCTATATATAAATTAGAGGCAATGCTTGAAAAATAACAAAAATCGGAATTTTTCATAAAAAGCTGCACAAAATATTGACAAATAGTTAAAAATAGATTAAAATATATGACAGGTGTATGGTGGATATAGCACAGTTGGTTAGCGCGCCAGTTTGTGGCACTGGAGGTCATGGGTTCGAATCCCATTTTCCACCCCACCCATATATTATGTATTGGGGTATAGCCAAGCGGTAAGGCACCAGGTTTTGATCCTGGCATTTCGTTGGTTCGAGTCCAGCTACCCCAGCCATTATTAAACTATTTTAAGGTAATATCACACAGTACAGCGAAGTGTTATAAAACCCTTATACTACTACCAATTGAGGTAGTATTTTTTTACCCAAAATACATTTTATATTATAAAGTATCACAAAATAGTATTGCCGTTACTGTATAATTACTGTCAAATAACAATCACACAAATACTTGCAAATAGTAGGAGCAAATGTGGGCATAAGTAAAATAAATTAGAAAGATACGAAATTATATGGAAAAAGAAAACACTATACTAGAAATCTATTATATGATAGAACAAAATAACAGAATTGATATACTCAAACTTATCAATTTATTGCTCTTATTTTAGTCTTATTTGTGTTTTTAATACTAAAATCTTATTATATATTTGGTTAAAAGAAAAGGAATACTATTACGGTATTCCTTAAATATTAGTGCTTGTTATCAATGATATACTTGATTAAATTAGTAACAATAGACTTGTCAGAATCTTCAAACATATCAAGGGAACGAGTTATATAACCGTCAACTGTAATGTCATTAGAATTAGTAAGTCCTGTAAAAATAGAGTTAGTATCAATATCTAAAGAATTACATATATCAACTATGGTAGGAATACTAAGACCTGATTCTCCTCGTTCAATTAAACTTACAAAATTAACTGACTTATCTATTGCACCAGCTAGAGCTTCTTGTGTAAAACCTTTCAGTAAACGAACTTGCTTAATGTTCTTACCAACAGTCATTAGAATATCAGATTTGCCTTGTTTGTCTTGCATTGTTAACACCTCAGTATTATTCTACCAACAATGATACTGAAATATAAGTAAATAATACTTTAAAATATATAAACAATACTTGAATCGATAAAGTGTATGTGTTATACTACCAATGTAAGAGAAATATGTCAAAAAAAGAAGATACTAATAAATAATGACATTGAAATTTAAAATCTTACAAGGAGATAAAGGTATGCCAATATTAGATTTGAATAATAAAAAAGAAGTTGAAAGATATAATCACTTCATTAAAAATCAAGAAGAGACAAATGTAATGCAAACAATAGAGTGGGGAAAATTAAAAAAAGGTTGGGGGCAAGAAATAGTTTTCATTGAAGAAAACGAATTAATAAAAATGTCTGCAATGATATTGATAAAAAAAGAACCGATATCTAAAAAGAGTTTATTATATGTTCCAAGAGGACCTATAGGAGATATCTATAATATTGAATTATTTATTAAGTTATTAAAGGAAATAGAAACAATAAGAAAAAAATACAAAGCATTTATGATAAGATTTGACCCGGCAATTAAATATGATAAAGATTTAATTAAGATATTAAAGCAGCATAAATTTAAAGTTAGAAATAAAAATGCAAAAGATATAATACAGCCACGATACAACTTTATTGTGCCAGTATGTAAGGAATATAATAATGATGAATTGTTATTTGAAAACTTTTCAAGTTCTACTAGAAGAAATATTAAGATTGCAATTAAAAAAGGTTGTACAGTAGAAATAGATAATTCGATTAAAAGTTTAGAAGAGTTCTATGAATTACATGAAATAACGGGAATAAGAGATAATTTTATTATTAGACAGCTTGAATATTATAAAAATTTATTAGAAATATATGATAAAGATACAGTAAAGATATTTAAGATAAAATTAAATGAAGAAGTATTAGCAAGTTCGATTACAATAAAATTTGGAAATAAGTTATGGTATATGGTAGGAGCGAGTGGCAATAATAATAAAGAGTGCAAACCATCATACTTACTACAATACTATATGATAAAATATGCAATAGAAACAAACTGCAAATTTTATGAATTAGGAGGAGTATATTATCCTGATAGTAGAGACAGTGTATATGACTTCAAAAGTAGGTTCTCTAAAAAAACAAAGATACTTGAATATATAGGAGAAATTGATTATGTATATGATAAAGCAATCTATTACTTGTTTGTTGGCGCTGGAAAAAGAATAGTTAAGTTAAAGAATAAAACAATAAGTTATCTTAAATCAAAAAAAAGAAAAAGCAATAGTATAAAGGAGTATGTATAAAAGCATACTCTTATTTTACCCTTATTTGAACTTTTAAAATGGAGTGATTGTTATTTATTTGGTTAAAGATAAAAGTAATATATTTGTGCCATAGTTGATACGGGCATCATAATATAAAAAACAGTTCTAGAGCATTAGCATTGGAAAAATTTTATAGAATATTCTAAAATTATATATAGTGAAGTACGTATGAAGATTAGAATATTAAAGGACTTACAGTAGGTAACCAATATACAATTCTGTAGTTATCATATACAATCAATAAGACAATATGGGGCGAATAAATGAGATATTACCGCAGATACCAGCATATTGTCTGACTTAAGCAGAAAAATATTTGAAATGGTATATTGCTTCTCAGAAACGAAAGGCAAGATAACACGAGAAACAATAAATATATCTAGTGGAAAAGCATTTATAATTAAAGATATTAGTATACATCATACATAGTAGACCATAGTGCATACAAGCGGACAGACAAATTACACAGCAATAGAACAAGTATTAAATATAACTAAATCAAAAGTTATAATACCTATACATACTGAAAATAAAGAGCATACAAAAAAGTTTATTAACAAAGCAGTTATATTAATTTTTTTATGGTTATCGAGTATTTTGCAAGTTCTAAAGGAACACTACTTAAATTAATAATCTTAATATTAGTGATTTCTCCAAACGAATTTACAATTAGTGCACTACAATTAATATAATAATTTTTAATAGCATATTTTACAGTTTCAGTGATTAGAGAGTTTTGCAACAATTTATTATTATTAAAAATACCAATAGATATATGATCGTTAGTATTACAGTTAATATATAGTTTAGATTCAATATAGTAAGTACCAGGATATGTTATATTTAAGTTATAATTATCTTTAAAGTTAATATCAGCTTCATCTATTATTGAAATATTTTTGATTGGGATAAAATCTTTACAATGCACAATTTTTTTTGATTTTAGTTCACTTTTTAATACATAATCAAAATATCTTGTTTCATCCATAAACTCACTCCTTAAATTTGTATATAATATGAATTAAAAATATAAAGGTTACAAAAAAGATTAAGGTATTAATATAGTTTTTTTATTAATGTATTGAAAAAATGTATTAATGAGTGTATAATATCATAGCAATAGGTGGTATTAATGTTAATAGATGTAAATAAAATGAGAATGTTAAAAGTTGATGATCCAAATATGAAGTTTAAATTAGTAAAGCAAAATCTTGAAAGATTTTTTAGGGATTATATATATTATTATAATGTATATGATAGGAGCGAATTAGTAATTGATGCTGGATATTTGCCTTATCATTATTTAGATGAAAAGGTTTTAAACAAAATAATAGAATTACTTGAAAAAGAACTTGGATATTCAATAATTATAATGAAAATTACAAATACAAATCAAAAAGGGTACCATAAGGGAGACCTTATCAATATACGATTATTTGATCTAAAAACTGCAACTTCAAAAGAGGTAGATGATTATTTTAATCTTAAAATATTCCAACCACTTTATTCATCATTACATGATTTTAATGATATATCTGGTAAAGAAGAACCAGTTGCATCATATTTTTCATGTTTAGAAACAAGTAACAAATTTTTACTTAATACGGAAAACATTAAAAATAATGAAGATAGTAATAGTACAAGAGAGGTATAAATGTGAAAGAAAAAAATACAAAAAGCTTAAAATTTAGCCATATTTTAATTATTGCTATTCCAATAATTTTATTTTGTATACTTATAGGGGTTATACAATTAGGTGTAAGTTTAAAATTTGAAAATTGGACATATTATGCAATTACTAAGAATATGTCAGATCCCCTTACAAATGTAGTAAAAGTTATAACCGATATAGGAGCTGCAATTCCTGTTATAATTATATGTTTGATTCTTATTGCAATTCCAAAAACTAGATTTAAGTATGGCGCGCCAGCTTCTTTTTCTGTTATAGTAGCAACTGGATTAAATTTAGTTTTAAAGAGAATATTTTGTAGACAAAGGCCAAGTATTCTAAGATTAGTAGAAGAGACTAATTTTAGTTTTCCAAGTGGACATGCTATGGTAAACTCAGCTCTATATTTTACATTAATTCTTTTAGTAATTAAATTTGTTAAAAACAAAAAACTTAAAATTTCACTTTCTATATTTTTGGGAACGCTTATTACATTAATAGGGATAAGCAGAGTGTATTTAGGAGTACATTACACATTTGATATATTAGGCGGATGGCTAATAGGATTTGTAATAGCTTTTAGCTCATATTTAATATTTACAAATTATAAAAAAAATAAAATAAAATCGGAATAATTCTTAAAAAGATAATTTAATAAAATCCCCTTAATCAAAATAATATGTTGTATTAAGGGGATTTTTTAAAATACACATTTAGAATTATATGTGACAATAAAATATACTTGCAAAACAAGTATAAAAGATATATAATATATTTATTTATTGGGCTATAGCCAAGCGGTAAGGCATCGGACTCTGAATCCGACATTCGCTGGTTCGAATCCAGCTAGCCCAGCCAAAAATATTAAATTAATTGCAGACCTTGTATTTGTTGTAGCGTATAAAGGAAAAGGTTTGAATTTTTTGACTTACAAAAATCTAAATCAGAAGAGTTTTAGAAAATATATTAAAAAGTGATATAAAAAGATGAAAAAACTTTACTTTTTTTTCTTTTTAGTATATCATATAAATATAATTTATATGGTTGAGGTGAAAATATATGCAATTAAAATTATTAGTGCAAAAAGATAAAGAAAATACTTTATCTGAAAATATAATAAAAAGCTTTGAGGAAAATCCCAAAAAGGCTTATTTTATTTGCTCAAATATTAAAGATACAGGATTTAAAATAATTGAAGATGAACTTATAGATACAAAAGTAAAAGCAACTTTTGTTATGGGAATTGATAAAAAAAGTACTACAAGAAATATGCTAGAAGATATTTTAAAATGTACAAGCGATGTATATTATTATTCAAACAATAATATAGAGGAATTTAATTCTAGTATATATGCTTTTGAGTATACAAATAAGGCATACATATATATATCACCTACAAATACTTCACAAAGTTCTATGCAAGATGATATAACTGTATATACAAAAGTTGAATATGATTTAACTAAAGCAGGAGATAAAGAAAACTTTAAAGAAGAATTAAAATCTGTTATCAAATTATTTACAAAAGAATTATTTAAAAAACTTGATAAAGAAGAAATAGAAAAACTAGTAAATGAAAAAGAGATATTTACAACAAGACAATACAATCATAATGTGCAGAGTATATCTGAACTATTAGGAAATACAAAAGAACCTAAAAAACAAGCAACAAAAGAAGAAATTGATGATGTATATGTTTCCGATATACAAATACCTAAAGTTGATTTATCTGATATAAATATAGAATTAGGAGATATTGACATCTCAAACGTAGAAGAAGTTTTAGCAAAACCAGAAAAATCTCAAAAAGAAAATGTTAAGGAAGTAGAAAATGTATACTACGAAGTAGAAAAACTTCAAAATACCACAAAGATTGAAAATATAAATGAAGACGAAACAGATGAACAACTACAAGATTCCAAATTTGATGATATTAAATTTGATGAAAATGCAATTCTTGATATAGAGGGAATGCTATTTTCAAAATCAAATATAAAACTAGATTTAGATGAAGTAAAAAATATTGAAAAAAAGGCTAAAGAAAATAAGGAAAAAAAAGTAGAAGATGAAGATTTAATTCAAGTAAAAAAAGTAAATTTAAATAATATTACTAATTTTATATTTGAATTACCTTCAAGCACAGCTAAAGGTCAAGACAAGAAAAGCTTAAAAATTCCAAACTATATAAAAAATATAATACCAGAATTTTTCGAATTATCAGAAAAAGGCAAAAATATGGATATTGATGGATCAATATATAAAGCAAGAGAAATAAAACTTGAAATTGTAGATGCTAAAACAGGTAGTAAGTATCATGATAGAGATGCAAAAATAACATTTAAAAATGGTCAATCATTTATTTCTTTTTTAAGTGATAACTTTAGAAATGTTTCATTTAATGAGTTTGATATTGCAAGAGTAATAAAACTTGCAAGCGATACATATCATATTGAAATAATAGCAAAAGATATGCAAGAGTATAAACTTTGGAGCAAATTATGTGCTCAAAAATTTAAAGCTACAACTAGAAAATATGGTATGATGTAAAGGTATAAAAAATGAGCCCTATATAAATTAGGACTCATTTTTTTATATTTTCATATTAGTTATTGATCATATTTTGCATTTTATTATTAAATAAAGTTGAAAAATTACTGTTGTTTTTATAGAAAAGATGAATAAAAGATTATAAATTATTATCTTATGATGTTATATCTTCATATATATTCCGGATTTTTTCTTTTGGAACACCTATAAAATAAAAAAATTCATAGGGCTTAAGCAAAATTATATCTTGTTCATCCAATATAGTAGCCATATTAGCTAATGTATCTATTAATTTTTCAATTGATAGATTTTTTTCTAAAGTGAATTTTGAATATGCTTTTACTTCTTTTTTTGATGGAAAAATAGTAAATAACCAAGCCCCTAAAGTTTCGGCGAGGTCTATATCAAATATTTGATTTTCAATTAAATTAGACACGAATCTTTTAAAAAGATTTTTGTCTACTTCTACTGAAAATCCATCCTCACTTGAGAAAAGTGTACATGTTTTTTTAGTTGACATTTAAAACGCTCCTCATAATTATATTTGGTGTATAAAATACCACATAAAGATTGTATCACTTTTGTTATGTAAAGTCAATATAAGGAGTTATAATAGTATAAAGAAAACTCATATTAATTGTCTATAATTGTAAAAAAAAGACGTATATCTACAAAATTAGAGCAAAATTTGTTGAAAAAGCTTGAAAAAGTAGGCATTATATAATATAATTTCATTAGTTTAAAGGGGAATACATATGCAATTAAAGAAGTTAGAAATACAAGGATTTAAATCCTTTGCAGATAAAACAGAAATAGTATTTTTAGATGGTGTTACTACTATTGTTGGACCAAATGGAAGTGGTAAAAGTAATATATCTGATGCACTTCGTTGGGTTTTAGGTGAGCAAAGCGCAAAAAATCTTCGTGGTAGCAAAATGGAGGATATAATTTTTGCTGGAACTCAGGCAAGAAAAAAAGTAGGCTTTGCAGAGGTTTCAATGTATTTAGATAATACAGATTCATCGCTTCCAGTTGATTACAACGAAGTTGTTATAACTAGACGTGTATATAGGACAGGCGAGAGTAATTACTTAATAAATGGAAATGAATGTAGACTAAAAGATATTCAAGAAATATTTATGGATACCGGTGTTGGTAAAGATGGATATAGTATAATATCTCAAGGAAAAATAGATGAGATTTTATCAAGCAAATCAGAAGAAAGACGTCATATATTTGAAGAAGCTTCTGGGATTGTAAAATATAGAACAAGAAAAGATGAAGCTGCAAGAAAACTTAGCAATACAGATATTACGTTATCAAGAGTTTCTGACGTATTATCAGAAATAGAAAATATTATAGAACCACTTGAAAAAAAAGCACAAATTGCTAAAGAGTATCTTTTATTAAGGGATAAATTAAAAGTTTTAGACGTGAAACTTTTTATTGATAGTGTTAGTAAAAATTCTGAAGATTTGAATAAAATAGAAGATATTGTTAATACTTTTTCAAAAGATATAGAAAACGAAGAAAATAATTATTCGTTAAAAGAAGCTGAAAAAAATAATTTAAGAGAAAGATTACAAGATATTTCTATAAAGATTGAAGAAACTCAAAATAAGTTTTTTGAAATTCAAAATGAAGCCGAAAAAATAAACTCAAATATAAATCTAGCAGCTTCTCAAATTGAAAATTCAAATTTAAATATAGTAAGATTGGAAAAAGAAATAAGTGAAGATACTGAAAAAACAACTATTCTTACTGATGAAATTTCCAAGAGAATTCAAAAAAGAGATTCACTTGAAAAAAATAAAATAAAGTTTGAAGAAGAGCTTGATCAAAAGCAAAAACAATTAGATGAAATGGTTGCTTCATTAGATGAAAAAGGTATAGAAATAGAAAAATTAAAACAAGATATTGATGCTAAAAATGAAGAAAAATATGATGCAAAAGTTCAAATAAGTAGTATGGAAGCTACAATTGAATCAAATGAAAAGCAAATAGAAGAAAAAAGAAAACTAACAAATAAAAACCTGCTACAAAAAGATTCTATAAGTGCTACAAAAACTGATATATATATGGAATTATCTGCTAAAAAAGGAATGCTTGATGAAGTAGAAAAAAAGCTTTTTTCATATAATGAAGAGTTAAGTAAAAAGGCAGATAAATTAAATGAATTAAAGATAAAAAGTGATAATTTAAATCAAGAAATTATGACATTAAAATCTAAATACACATATTTAACAAATTTAGAAAATGAAAATGAAGGATATTTTAAAAGTGTAAAATCTGTACTTGATTATTCAAAGAGTGAAAAATTTTCTAAAGTTTATGGAACTGTAGCGAGTTTAATATCTACTAATGAAAAGTACGAGTATGCTTTAGAAATCGCATTAGGCGGATATTTGCAAAATGTAGTAGTAGAAGATGAAAAAGAAGCTACAAATTTAATTACTTATTTAAAAGAAAATAAACTTGGAAGAGTAACTTTTTTACCGCTTTTAGGCGTTAAAAAAGTATCAGAAGATGTTACAAAATATTCAAAAATGGAAGGGTTTATTGGAAAAGCAATTGATTTAATCAAATTTGATGCTAAATTTTCTAGAGCAATAAGTTTGGCTTTAAACAATACTATAATAGTAGATAATATAGAAAATGCAATAAAAATATCAAAAATAACTAAAAATTCTGTAAAAATAGTAACAATAGCTGGTGAACTTATTTCTTCAAATGGTAGTATAACTGGAGGACAAACACTTCACAAATCTGCTGGTCTTATTGGTAGACAAGAAAAAATAGAAAGCTTGAAAGATTTAATATCACAAAAAGAATTATCATATGCAGAACATAAAAAATTTGTTGAACAAATAAAGACTACATCAGACGAAATAATTGCAAAAATAAATGAAGTAAAAGTACAAAAAGATGAATTTAATATACAGGTTGCAACTTATAGTGAAAAATATGATAATGTTTTAAAAGAGGAAGAAAAATTTGAATTTGCAAAACAAAATTCTAAAAAAGCAATCGAAGAGTTATTATTAGAAAACAATAATTTTAAACAACAAGTGGAAAAGTTAAATAAAGAGATAAATCAAATAGAAATTAGAAATAATGAAAATCAAGAAACAATAGATGAGTATTCAAGATTTAATAAACAAAATCAACAGTCTATTGATTATTTAACAGAAGATGTAGTAAATTTGAAAATTTCACTCTCTTCATTTGATGAGAGCGTATCTTCTATTGATGAGATTAAAGAAAAAATAGAACAAGATATACAAAACTTTAATATTGCTATTGAAAGAAAAAAGGAACAAATTGAAGACTCAATATCTTTAATAAAAGAAAATGAAGAAAAAATTGCTTTTTTTACAAATCAAATATCAGAGCAATCTAATTTTAAAACAGAATATTTAAGTATAACAAACAAATTAAAAGAAGATAAACAAATATGCCAAAAAAGACAAGATGAACTTGATAAAAATTTACTTGATTGCGTAAGAAAAATAGAAAAATTAAAGGAAGAAAGATCAAAAATTGAAAACAAAAAAACAAAATTTGATATAGAGCTGGAAAATATAAAAAATAAAATGTGGGATGAATATGAGCTTACTATATCAAGTGCTAAAAGTCTATTAGAGTCTTTATCACTAGACGAAATAAATGATAAAGATATATTTAAAAAAGCTGAAAAAATAAGAAAAGAAATAAAAGACTTGGGAGAAGTTAGTGTAAGTGCAATAGAAGAATATAAAACAACAAAAGAAAGATATGATTTTATATTAACTCAAAAAGAGGACTTGGAACAAACTAAAAATAAATTAAATAATTTAATAAACAATATGACTAGTATTATGAAAACTCAATTTGAAAAACAATTTAAAATTATAACTCAAAACTTCAATGAAACTTTTGTAGATTTATTTGGCGGTGGAAAAGCAGAGCTTAGATTGTCTGATGAAGGAAATATATTAGAAAGTGGAATAGAAATAGAAGTTCAACCACCAGGCAAAAAACTTCAAAGTATGATGCTTCTTTCAGGTGGTGAAAGAGCACTTACTGCAACAGCTTTGTTATTTGCTATTTTGAAAATAAAAACGCCACCATTTTGCATATTAGATGAAATTGAAGCGGCTTTAGATGATGCAAATGTACATAGATTTGCTGAGTATATAAAAAAAGATTCAGATAAAACACAATTTATTGTTATAACACATAGAAAAGGAACAATGGAAGTTGCTTCATCTGTATATGGTGTTACAATGCAAGAATATGGCATATCAAAAGTTGTGTCAATGAAATTAAAATAAAATTTAACACAACAAGGCTTTTTTAAAGAATATAAGTAGTGCTTAATTTTTCTTGGGGGTTAAAATGAAAAAAATAATAAATATTGGAATAGATGTAGGTTCTACAACTGTAAAAGTTGTAGTATTAGATGATAAATTAAACGAAGTATATTTAAATTATGAGAGACATTTTTCAGATGTAAAAAATACAGTATATAATTTGCTTTGTGAACTTAGTAAAAAATATAAAGATTATGACTTTAAAATTTGTTTAACAGGTTCTGGTGCTATGTCTGCAAGTCAATTTTTGGGACTTGATTTTATACAAGAAGTAATATCTTGTAAAAGAATAGTAGAAGAATTTTTTAAAAGTACTGATGTGGTAATAGAACTTGGTGGTGAAGATGCAAAAATAATATATTTTGATAAATATATTGAACAAAGAATGAATGGAACTTGTGCTGGTGGTACAGGTGCATTTATTGATCAGATGTCTTCACTTTTAAATACTGATACACAAGGATTAAATGATTATGCGAAAAATTATAAAATGATATATCCTATAGCATCACGTTGTGGAGTTTTTGCAAAATCTGACATTCAACCTTTATTAAACGAGGGCGCAGCAAAAGAAGACATAGCAGCTTCAATTTTCCAAGCTGTTGTAAATCAAACTATAAGTGGACTTGCATGTGGTAGACCAATTAGAGGTAATGTAGCATTTTTAGGTGGACCATTAAATTATTTGCCGGAACTTAGAAATAGATTTATTGAAACTCTTAAGTTAGAAAAAGATCAAGTTATAATTCCAAATAATGCGCATCTTTTAGTTGCAAAAGGAGCGGCTATAGAGGCGTCAAAAAAGTCAGCTATAACTGTTGAAAATTTAATAGAAAAAATCGAAAAATACAGACTTTCAAAAGATGATGGTGGAAATCCACTTTCACCTCTTTTTAAAGATGAAAAAGAATATATAGAATTTAAAAAAAGACATATGGAAAATAAAGTTCAAAGAGCAAAACTTGAAGGGTATTGTGGAGACTGCTTTGTAGGAATTGACGCAGGCTCGACTACAACCAAACTAGTACTTATAGATACAGATTCAAAGCTCTTATACTCCGATTATGGAGCTAATGAGGGTAGCCCACTTCAAAGTGTTATAGCTATGGTAAAAAAACTATATAAGGTATTACCTCAAAGTGCCATTATTAGATATGCTGGAGTAACTGGATATGGTGAAAACTTAATTAAAACTGCACTTAATATTGATCTTGGTGAAATTGAAACAATTGCTCATTATACAGCTGCAGCAAAATTTATAAAAAATGTAAGTAGTATTGTTGATATTGGCGGTCAGGACATGAAATATATAAGCATTAAAGATGGTGCAATAGATAATATAATGCTAAATGAGGCTTGCTCGTCTGGATGTGGATCTTTTATACAGACGTTTGCAACAAGTTTAAATGTGTCTATTGAAGAGTTTGTAAGACAAGCCATAGCTTCAAAATCACCCGTAGATTTAGGATCTAGATGTACAGTATTTATGAATTCAAAAATTAAACAAGCACAAAAAGAGGGTGCAACAGTGGGTGAGATATCAGCTGGACTTTCATACTCTGTTGTTAAAAATGCTATCCAAAAAGTAATGAAAATAAGAGACGTTAAAAAGCTTGGGGAAAATATTGTAGTTCAAGGTGGAACTTTTTTAAATGATGCTGTATTAAGAGCATTTGAAATTATAGTTGGCAAAAATGTTATTAGACCTGATATAGCTGGTTTGATGGGTGCATATGGAGTTGCTCTTTTATCTAAAGAACAATTTTTAGCAAACGGAAATAATAAATATATTTCAACAATTGCAAAAGAAGAAGAAATAAATAATTTGAAAATAGAACCATCAAATATTAGATGTAAAAAATGTGAAAACAATTGTTTGCTTACTATTAATAAATTTAGTAATGGTAAAAGATTTATATCTGGCAACAGATGTGAAAAAGGTGCAGGAGTTATAAGGACAGAAAAACCTCTTCCAAATATATATGCTTACAAATATAAAAGAGTATTTGATTTTAAGCCTTTAGAAAAAGAAAATGCATCACGTGGAACAATAGGAATTCCTAGAGTATTAAATATGTATGAAAATTATCCATTTTGGCATACACTTTTTACAAATTTAGGATTTAGAGTAGAATTATCTGATAAAAGTTCTAGAAAAACATATGAAAAAGGTATGGAATCAATGCCTTCAGAATCTGTGTGTTATCCTGCTAAGCTTTCTCATGGGCATATAGAAAATCTGATAAAAAAAGGAATTAAAACAATTTTTTATCCGTGTATTCCTTACGAAAACAGAGAATATGAGGGGGCAGAAAATAATTATAATTGCCCAATAGTAATTTCTTACTCAGAGGTAATTAAAAATAATGTTGAAAAGATAAAAACACAAGATATTAAATTTATAAATCCATTTTTGCCTTTTGAAAAAGATGCTTTAGTAAAAAGATTACTTGAGCTAGAAGAATTTAAGGAATATAAATTTAACAAAAAAGAACTTGTAAAAGCTGTTAGTCTTGCTACAGCAGAGCAAATGAAATATAAAGATGATGTAAGAAAAAAAGGCGAAGAAGTATTAAAGTATTTAAAAGAAAACAACTTAAAAGGAATTGTTCTTTCTGGCAGGCCATATCATATAGATCCAGAGATAAATCATGGAATTGATACTATGATTACAAGTCTTGGATTAGCAGTTTTAAGTGAAGATTCTATTTCACATCTTGCTGAGGTTAAAAGACCAATAAGAGTTGTAGATCAGTGGGTATATCATTCAAGACTTTATGCAGCAGCAGAAGTTGTAGGCAAAAACAGTTCTCTAGAATTAGTACAACTTAACTCATTTGGCTGTGGTGTTGATGCAGTAACAACTGATCAAGTTGAAGAAATCTTATCAAGTTATGGAAAAATGTACACATTAATAAAAATTGATGAAGTAAATAACTTAGGCGCAATTAGAATAAGAATTAGATCATTAATTGCAGGTATGCAAAAACGTGAAAATATAAAGAAAAAAATTAAACTTGGTAATTATGAAGTAAAGAAAATAAGATTTACAAAACAAATGAAAAAAGATCATATTATTTTAGCACCACAAATGGCACCAATTCATTTTGAACTTTTAGAACAGGCTATTCAAGGAAGTGGATATAAACTTATTGTTTTAAAAGAGTGCACAGATCACACAGTAGAAACTGGACTAAAATATGTAAATAATGATGCTTGTTATCCTTCAATACTAGTTATAGGACAATTAATTGAGGCATTAGAAAGTGGAAAATATGACTTAAATAACACATCAGTAATAATGTCGCAAACTGGTGGTGGATGTAGGGCTACAAACTATATAGGATTTTTAAGAAAGGCATTAAAAGATGCAGGATTTGAAAATGTTCCAGTTATATCATTTAATGTTGCAGGACTTGAAAAAAATCCTGGATTTAAATTAACTTTACCTATGATAGAAAAATTAATCAAGTCTATATTATATGGAGATTTACTACAAAAGCTCTCAAATAGGAATAGACCATATGAAATAGTTAAAGGTCAGACTGATAAAATGTTTGATAAGTGGATGCAAATATGTAAAAAATTAACTGTAAAATCTAACGCTTCAGAATTTAAGAAAAGTGTTTATGATATGGTAGCAGACTTTGAAACAATTAAGCTAAGTGATAAGACAAAACCAAAGGTTGGAATAGTTGGAGAAATATTAATCAAATATCATCCTTTTGGAAACAACAATATAGTAAAATTATTAGAAGCAGAAGGAGCAGAGGCAATAATGCCAGATTTTATGGGATTTGTTAAATTTATGGCTACTCATAAAATAACATTTAACGAGCTTCTTAAAACAAACTCATCTAAAGCTAAAATATTTAAGATTGCAATAAAACTTATTGATAAATTTGAAGGCCCAACTAAAAAAGCATTAGCTTGGTCTAAAAAAGGATATTTACCACCTTGCGATATATGGCATTTAGAAAGTAAAGTGGAAAAAATATTATCTATAGGAAATCAAACTGGAGAAGGATGGTATCTTACAGCTGAGATGGTAGAGTATATAGAAAATGGAGTTCCAAATATTGCTTGTGTTCAACCATTTGCATGTCTTCCAAATCATGTTGTAGGAAAAGGTGTAATAAAAACTATAAGAAAAATGTATCCGGAAGCTAATATTTCACCTATAGATTATGATCCTGGTGCTAGTGAATCAAATCAAATAAATAGAATAAAACTTTTACTCTCTATTGCTAACGATAATTTACTTTCTAAAAGTCAAACTGACAAAATGGATAATTTATCTTAAACAATTGTAGAAAAAGTAATATATGTGTAGTATAATGTTATAAATTAAAAAGGAGGATAATATGAGAGATTTTTTTGCTAGTTATAGTAGTAGTACTAAGTTTTATTCGTTTGGAAAAATACATATAGCTCTAATACTTTTTGTTATTATCTCTGGATTTTTAATATATAAATATAGAGAAAAATTAAAAAAATTTAAGTATAAAGAACAAGTAAGATATGTGATGGCAATTATACTATTTTTAAATATGTTAATTTACTATATAGGCGAAGCTGCTACTGGTATGTATAATTGGAGAGAAGATTTGCCATTTCACTTTTGCTTTGTAACTGGATATGCATTTATGTTTATTTTGTTAACTGGGAATAAAAAACTATATAAAATTATATATTTTTTTACATTTGTGGGACCAGGGCCTGCCATTTTGTGGCCAGATCTTAAATATACTTTTGATACATATGTATTTTACCAGTTTATAATATCTCATCATTTAATGTTAATTACTAGTTTATATTTACTTTTTGTTCTTGACTATACGGTTGAAAAAAAATATATTGGATATGCTTGCATAGTTGGACATCTGTATATTGCTATTATGGCAATATTTAACTATTTTTGTAAAACTAATTATGTCATGATGAAAGAACTTCCAAGTAATATATATAATTTATATCCTTTTATAAAATATATGCCACCAATATTTTGGCTTGAATTAGTTGGAATAGCTGCAATGTTTTTGGCATATATTCCAGCTAATATTATGAATAAAAATAATGCTAAAAAGGAAAAAAAGATTGAATTAGAGATCGCTTAAAAAAATATAAAAAAACTTGACATAATATAAATACTGTGTTATAATGATGACAAATTAAAAGGAATCGTCTTTTATGTATTATGAAGACTGTAAAATAGCAAAATGATTTTTTTCTATATTTAATAATTACACTTAAAAGTAGGCTAATGCCGCAGCTTATTTTCGCAAAAGTGTTTTTATATATCCACCCCATTCATTTTTCACACCTTTTTTTCGCAAAGAAAACAACCAAGCAAATGCTTGGTTGTTTCCTTTTATATAAATTAATTTTTATTTGTAACTTCTTCCATAAGTAGAAGATAGTTCCATTTCTTATCAATTTCTTCTTGAATTTGATCTATCATCCATTTATTTTGTTCTGTAAATAAATGTTTAAATCTTTTTTGCAATTTTAAAAATTCTTCTACAGGAAGTTTTTTAGATGGCTTATATGTAACTTTATATTTTCCGTTTTCTACTTCATAAAGAGGCCAAAAACAAGTATCAACTGCAATTTTTGATATAAGAGCTAAGTCTTCTGTTGGATATCCCCATCCTCTTGGGCAAGGAGAAAATGCAGAAATATATGTAGGACCTTCTGTGTAGATTGCTTTTTCAGATTTTTCATATATGTCTTTCATATTTCCTATTAAAGCAGTTTGTGCAACATATGGTAAATTATGTTTTACCATTATTTCTGTTAAGTCTTTTCTTTGCTGAAGCTTTCCTGGACTAACTTTACCAGCAGGTGAAGTAGTAGTATCTGCATAATGAGGAGTAGAAGAAGAACGTTGAGTTCCTGTGTTCATATATGCACCATTATCATAACATACATATGTTATATCATGTCCTCTTTCCATAGCTCCTGATAAAGATTGAAAACCAATATCAAGTGTTCCACCATCTCCGCCAAAAGCAATAAACTTAGTTGTTTTATCACTAGGTAATTTTCCTGATTTTTTTAATGAATTATATGTTTTTTCAGCTCCAGATAGTGTCGCTGAAGCACATTCAAATGCTGTATGGATAAATGAACAATTTTTCCATGATGTATAAGGATATATACAAGTAGATACTTCCAAGCATCCAGTAGCACAAGATATGACTGCATTATCTTCTTGTTTTAATGCATTAAGGACATTCCTTACTGTAGGGGGCGCACCACAACCAGCACACATTCTGTGTCCACTGACAAGTCTAGAATCTTTTTTAATTACTTCTTTTAAATTATATGCCATTTTTTCACCTCCTACATATCTATTCCAATATATTTTGTAATTTTAGAAATTTTCTCACCTTTGGAAATTTTTAAAAGTTCATCAAATATATTTTTAATATCATCTGTTTTTACATCTATTCCACCTAGTCCATAAATATAATTTATAGTTGGTACAAGTAAATTTGCACTATACATTGCTGAAGTTATTTCTGAAAATAGTGGAGCACAGTACCCATTAACACTGTCACATTTATCCATTATACCTAATGCTTTTAAATGTTTTAACTCTTCTGGAATCTCTTCAAAAGGAAGAGGTCTAAATGTTCTAGGTTTTAGTAAACCTGCCTTAATACCATTTTTTCTTAATTCATCAATTGCATCTTTTGCAGTACCAGCTGTTGAATTTAAAACAACTACTGCAATCTCTGCATCATCTAACATATATTTTTCATATAGATCATATTTTCTACTTGTAACTTTTTCAAATTCTTCGGATACTTCTTGAATGATTTTTTTAGAATCTACCATTGCTTTTGCAAGTTCATGTCTATGTTTATAATATGAGTTTTGTAAAGATAAAGGCCCCATAGAAATATTTTTATTTGCATCTAAAAGATATTCATCTGGTTTGTACTCACCTACAAAACTTTTAACCTCTTCAGTTTCCATTAACATTATATTTTCAACTGAGTGAGATGTTATAAATCCATCATAACATACCATAACAGGAATTTTAACTTTTTCTGCTATTTTTACTGCCATTATAGTATTATCATATGCTTCTTGATTATTTTCACAATATAATTGGATAAATCCTGAGTCTCTTGCTCCCATAGAATCCGAATGGTCATTGTGTATATTTAGTGGAGCAGATAGAGCTCTATTTGCACATATTAATACAATAGGCAGTCTCATTCCAGATGCAATATACAACATTTCAAACATAAGAGCAAGTCCTTGAGAAGAAGTTGCACTCATTACTCTACCACCAGCTGCTGATGCACCAATACATGCAGACATTGCACTATGTTCACTTTCTACTGGAATAAACTCAGTAGTAACAGAACCATTTGCAACAAAGTTAGCAAAATATTGGGGTATTTCAGTGGAAGGAGTTATTGGATAAGCTGCAACAGTATCTGGGTTTATTTGCTTCATAGCAGTAGCAACAGCTTCATTACCGCTTAATCTTTCTCTAATTGACATAATTTAATTATCTCCTTTCATTAATCAATAGATTTCATTTCTATAGCGTGGAAAGGGCAAACTTTTGCACAAACTCCACAACCTTTGCAATAATCTAAATCAATTTTTTCTAATATACTATCTTTGTGCTTTATACAATCTTCAGGACAGTATGGAACACAAAGCATACAGTTTTTACAAAGATCTTTATCATGTACAGGATATTTGCTTTTCCAATCTCCTGTTTTAAATCTTAGTGAGTTACCATCTTTTAGGATACTAGCACCAAGTCCATATTCTTTTTCCATTTTTACCCTCCTATAACTTCATCATATGCTCTAGTTATAGCTTGCATATTTGGTTCTATAACTTCTGGCTTTCTTGAAAATTTGTGAGCAAACGAATTTTTCATATCTTTTAATAATTCATCTTTTGTCATTATTTTTGTTATTTTTACAATAGCTGAAAGCATTGCTGTATTAGGGAAGTTTGCTTTTAAACAATCTTTACTAATTTTAGTTGCATTAATTGTATAAATTGTACCCTCATATCCTTTTAGCCTTTCTCTGATTTTTTCTGGATGTGAAGGAGTATTGATAAGTATTGCACCGTCTTTTTTCAAGCCTTTTGTTATATCAACACTTTCAATTAAAGTGTCATCTACAACTACTACATAATCAGGTTCATAAATATTTGAATGAATATGAATAGGTGTATCACTTATTCGATTATAAGCAGTAATTGGTGCTCCCATTCTCTCAGGTCCATATTCTGGGAAGCCCTGAATATATTTTCCTGTATTAAATGCAGCATCTGCAAGTAGTAGTGACGCTGTTTTAGCACCTTGACCGCCACGTCCATGCCATCTAATTTCTATCATGTATATAACCTCCTTTATATGTAATAAGTATATAACTAAAATATATTTTAGTCAAGAACAATATTTGTAAAAAGCTATATAGATGTTTTTATAATTTGAATAATGTGAAGAAAAAAGTAGCATATATAAATATTATAATAGTTTAAATGTGGCAACATTTGTATTTTTTGGCTCTTTTTGATATGGGAAACTAGATCGAGATATTCAGCAAATTATATACCAGTATTTGTACTAATTTTAGTAAAGGGTATAAATAAGACAACAAACAAATAAATTATTATATTAAAACAATAAAAATATTGTAAATTTATTTTCTATATGATATTATTAATTTACATAAGTTATGGGGATATATATATGAAAAAAGGAATTTCATTAATTGTACTAGTTATCACGATAATAGTAATAATAATTTTAGCAACATCTGTAATAGTAACTATTGTTCAAAATAATCCTATTGGCAAAGCAGATGAGGCAGTATTCAAATCGGATTTTAAAGTGCTACAAGAAGAACTAAATATGTATATAACAAATAAAGTTTTAGAAGTAAATGGAGATATAAACAAATTCAATGTTAAAAATTTTAATGTAAATGAGAAATCAATAAATCCTACATTAAATGAGGTTTTAATAAATCTTGAAAAAAGTAGAATAAAAGATAAGGTAGAAATTAAAGAAGGAAAACTTGTATTTATTGGTACAGATAAAAAAGAAAAAGAATGGTTTGATGAAGTAAGTAATGAAAACAAAGAACCTAGTATACCAGGAAATATGGGAGACGGAACTGATGATAAAACAAAATCAACTTGGGATCATCCTTTTGTACCAGCTGGATTTTACTATGTAGGTGGAACACCTAAGACTGGATATGTAATCTCTGATAATTCTGCAGATGCAGGAAAGGGCACATCACATAACAATGTATTAACAGGTAATCAATTTGTATGGGTACCCGTAGGCGGCAATGCAACTGGTGGTAATGGTGTTACGTATGGTAAAATAACTGAGAAACCTTTAAATTGGTCGGATGAAATATATGGAATGACTTTTGAAAATTACATGCTTAATTTTAAGGTATCTGAAGGAAGTGTACCAAATAGTGTAAAATCTATGGGTATAACAACTCATGAAGAACAAATAACAAAATATGGTGGATTTTATGTTGCAAGATATGAAGCTGGTTTAGATAAAAATTATAATAAATATAATGATGAATATGAAATAATAAAAAGTCAAAAAGGTAGTATAAGAAATGCTTCAAATATTGACGAGGCGAAGACGTATGCAGAAAATATGATAAAAACAGGAAGTGTAAGAACAGGACTTATTACTGGTGCACAATGGGATACCCTTTTAAAGTGGATTTCATTAACTCCTATGCCTGGTACAAGTGAATACTATAATATATGTGACGTCTCAAAGTGGGGAAATCTACATGATAGACAAGGCCCTGCTGATGTACCATATGATTGGTCTGCTGAAAAAATAACTGGATATAGCGATAAATGGATGGTAAATAACATATATGATTTATCTGGTAATTTTGATGAATGGACGAATGAATATTTGCTATGTGAAGGAGCTCTTGTTGGTGTAAATAAAGGAGGCAATATGTATGATTACGGAAAAAATGGTTGGCCTATGCTATCTCCTATTGGTGCTGGTCAATATGTTGCAGGAAGATATACTACTCTTAGAGTAGTACTATATATAATTTAATAATAAAATATATTTACAATAACTATCCATTGCTTTTATTTATAAAGCAATGGATAGTTAATTTAATATAGAAATTTTCTTATAAATGTATTAAGTATAGTTTTATTTGTATTACTCTATTTATCGTACATAAAAAGTATTGTTTTAATTTTAATTAATATGATATAATAGAACAAAAAATCAATATAAATTTATTTTAAGGAGATAATTTTTATGGAAAGTATAGTGAAAATCAAAGATTTAACAAAGAGTTACAAGAAATCAAGAGGAGTAGAAAACATTAATATTGAAATCGAGAAAGGTACAATTTATGGTTTTATTGGACCTAATGGTGCTGGCAAAAGTACTACAATAAAATGTATTATGAACATGATAAACAAGAATTCTGGAGACATATACATCGATAGTAAACTAATGACTAGATCTAATAACAAGATTAAAGAAAAGATTGGATATTTACCATCTGAAATACATTTATATGATGATTTGACTGTAAAAAAAATGTTAGATTATTCAGCCTCTTTTTATAAAAAGGACTGTACAAAAAGAAAAGATGAATTAGTAAAAAGACTAGAAATAGATACAGCAAAGAAAATAAATGAATTGTCACTAGGTAATTTAAAGAAAGTTGGTATAGTACTTGCAATAATGCATGAACCAGAATTTATCATAATGGACGAAGCTACAAGTGCTCTTGATCCACTTATGCAAGAAATATTTTATGAGATATTAAGTGAGGAAAAGAAAAAAGGGACCACTATATTTTTCTCTTCCCATATGTTAAATGAAGTAAAAAGAATTTGTGATAAAGTTGCTATCATTAAAGAGGGTAAAATTATTCGAATAGATGATATACAAAAATTAAATGATTCTAGTTTTGTAAAAGTAAAGTTAACTTCTAAAGAGGTAGATGATATTATTGATGATATAAACATTACTATATCAAATAAAAAAGGAAATGAAATAGAATTTATATATAAGGATGATATCAATGATTTTATAAAAAAACTTTCCAAATATGAAGTATCAAAAGTATTAATAGAAGAACCAAATATTGAAGAAATATTTATTAATTATTATAAATAGGAGGAATTAGATATGTTTAAAAGAGAATTTAAAATAAATCTTAAGAGCCTAATAATGTGGACGATTGGACTTCTTGCCACATATTTATTGATATTTGCAGTTTATCCAAATCTTATAACGCAAGATACAAAAGCATCATTAATGCAAATGATGAATTCTATGCCAAAGGAAATGTTATCTGTCTTTAATATGGATATTGTTGGTATTGAATCAGCATATGGATGGTTTAGAACAGAAGGATATGTATTTTTAACTTTAGTAGGAGGACTATATGCAGCAATACTAGGTAGTACCGTACTTGTAAAAGAAGAAAGCGACAAAACAATTGAGTTTTTATATTCAAAGCCAATCAGTAGAGAAAAAATAGTTACATCAAAAATACTTTGTGGTATTGTAAATATAATTATTTTTGCCGGTGTTATAACAATTGGAAACTATTTCGCACTTTCAGGACTAGAAGATTTTAAAATAAAAGAATTTTTAATGATTAGCTTAATTCCATTACTTCTTTACTTCATGTTATTTTTTATTACAATGTTTATATCTACATTTCTTAAGAAGACAAAGGGATCTATGGGAACAGGGGTAGCTTTCGTGTTTATATCATATATTATGCAAATTATTGGTAGTATGGGTGATAAGCTTGAAATAGTAAAACAAATATCACCATTTGAATTTGTATCTTCAAGATATATAATATTAAACAATTCGTTAGATTATAAATACTTATTAATTGGGATAGGTGTTATTATAGTTAGTATGATAGGTACATATGTAAGATATAATAGAAAGGAATTTATATAAAGTTAATTAGAAAATATATTAAACAAATAGAGAAATGACAAATATTTGTCATTTCTCTATTTGTTGTACTTGATAATAACTATTATTTACCAATAAACATAGCCACAATAATATAGCCATATACATTACTTTTTTCTACTCCTATACCAATATAATTATAGGCATTGGATAATACATTTTTTCGATGTGACTCGGAATTTAGCCATGAGGTAACAGCATTTTCTAAACTGCTATTACCAGCTATATTTTCACCAGCCGTTTTGTAACTAATACCAACTTTTCTCATCATTTCAAAGGGAGATCCATATGTTGGAGATGTGTGAGAAAAATAGTCGTTTTCTACCATATCAAGTGCTTTGTTTTGGGCTGTTGAATTAAGTAAACTATCTACTAAAAGAATTGCAAGCCCATTTTCTTTTCTTACTTTGTTTATCAAATCTAAAACAATTGTAGCATCATCTGAAATTTTTGGTGGCACTGAATTAATAGACGTTTTTAATGGAGGAAAATATCTTTTTATTAAATTTTCTTTTACCATTCCTATTTCATTTTTAGCTGTAACAATTAAAAAAAAATTATCTATTTTTCCAATAACTTCAAATTTATCTAAAGTATTAAGTTTCGAATATGTAGCAAAATTGGTGGAAGGACCTGATCTTAAGTTAATATTATTATCATTAACGGTAGCAAAATATTTTACTAAACTTTCATATGTTTTTGAATTTTTTAAGCAATTACCTTCTAAAATAACAAAATCTTTCGAAATAAGACCAATTTGATTATCTTGTAACTGCACTATATAAAAATCATTAATAGTGCCAACGATTTTAAATGGAGTCCCTTTTTTTATATTTTTTACAATAGAGCTTTGCTCTAAATTAGCAGTTTTTCTGATATTTACATTTTTTTTTGCAACGCCATATTTGGGTTTATAATTTTTATCTGAGTATGCAAATATTGTTGAAGATAAAATTAACGAAAAAATAATAAAGACAAATAAAATTTTGTTTTTGTTATACATTTTTAAATATATTTTCTTTAATTTTTTTTTCAAAATTATCACCTACTTATAGTTTATGTATCAAGTATAAAAAATATCCTTATTAAATAATTTAAAATAAGGATAAATTTGGTATAAATAATATTAAATAACCAAAAATAAAATTGAGGTGAAAATAGTGCAAGTTACAAATGGAAATTTATATTGGAAAAAGAAATCAAACATTAAAAATACTTATGCATATTTAACTGAAGATATAAAGTGTGATGTATTAGTAATTGGCGGTGGAATTACAGGTGCAATAACAGCATATTTATTATCAAAAGAAGGGGCAAACGTAGTAATAGTTGAAAAAAATATTGTAGGATATGCTGCAACTGCTGCGTCATCTGGGATTTTAGAATGTGCAATGGATGCAGATATGTGTAAATTGCAAAAAGTAATTGGCGAGGGAACATCAAAAAGAATATATAAATTATGCGAAAATGCAATAAAATTATTAGAAAATATAAATAGTAATTTTAAAATAGATACAGGATTTAAAAGACAGGATTTTTTATATTTTGCAAATAAATTTATGCAAAAAGCAAGTATGTTAAAAGAGCTTGCTATTAGAAAAGATGCAGGCTTTGATGCAGAGTTTATTGAAAGTAGTAAAGTATTAAATTTAAGTAGTGGTGTGATTTCAAAAAATGCTTGTGCCGTTATGGATCCATATTTATTTTTGCAAGCATTATTTGATTATTTGGATAAGTTAAAAAATATTAGAATATTTGAAAATACCGATATAACAAATATTGATACATCAACAGATTGTGTTTTATGTAAGACAAATAATAATTTTAAAATTACAGCAGATAGCACAATTTTTTGTACAGGTGCTGAGGCATTAAAGTATATTAAAAATGCGCCAGTAGAGTTAAGTAGAGTATTTAGTATAGTCACAAAACCTATTTATAAATTAAAAAACATGGATATTAGTTTTGTAGCAAAAGATAGTGTATCACCATGCCATTATATGAGAAGCGATAATGGTAGAATAATTTTAAGTGGTGAAAATATAAAGTTAAGTGAAAAAATGTCTGACAAAAAATATTTATCTAGTCTTTCAAATGAAAAGTATAAAAAGCTATATAGTTTACTTAAAAAAAATATAAATAATATTGAAGATATATCTGTAGAATACGCATATAATTCAATACATATAAATACAAAAGATAATTTGCCAATTATTGATGAAATGCCTAATATGCCAAATTGCTTTTGTAATCTTAGTTTTGGATCGAATGGAATAGTATATGGAACTATTGGAGCTGATATGTTAAAAAATGCAATTAAAGGATTTTATACAAAAGATATGAATATATTTAAAATAAATAGATAAATATAGCTAAAAAAGAATTATTTTGTATATTTTTAGCTTTTATTTTTCATTTATTATACATTTGTTTTGATTTTTGCCAAAATTTATGATATAATCCTGCTTGAGAAAGTAGGTGGGAAAAGTGGAAAGACTACGAGTTATATATAGTAAATCTAAAGAAACAATATATTTATCTCATTTAGATGTAATGAGACTTTTTGAGCAAGCTTTGTCTAGGGCAAACATTACAGTTGAATATTCAAAAGGATTTAATCCAAGACCAGAGATTGTATTTGCTCATCCCTTATCTATTGGAATTGAGAGTACAGGTGAAGTGGTTGATATTTTAATAACTGAAAAATTAGAAATTTCATATTTTATTAAGGAAATGAATAAAGTTTTACCTAATGGAATAACCATTTTGTCCGCTGAGTATGCAACTTTAGACGAAAAAAGTATTATGGCTAGAGTATATGCAGCTACTTATTTAATAACTTTTGTAAATAATACAGAAAAGTTTGTAAATAAAACAAAAAAACAAATAGAAGATATAAAAAAAGAGTATATAAAAAATATGGATAATTATTTATCTCAAAATAATATTTTAGTGCTAAAAAAAACCAAAAATAGAACAGAAAGAATAGATATAAAACATCAAATTTTTGTATATGAATTTACTTTAGATAATGATCTTGAAATAACTGTGGCAACAGGTCAAAAAAACAATTTAAAACCTGAGACAATAATGTCAGGATATATTGAATATATTGATGAAAAAATTCCGTATTCTGTAAAAAGAACCAAGATCGTGCATACATAATTTGTCGAAAAATGTAGAAAAAAAGCAAATTGGTAAAAAAAGTATATTTATGATGAATAAAGTATTGACAATAAATATATTCTATGCAATAATATAGATAACTGTTAAGGAAGGCGGTGTACAAATATGCAAATAACTGATGTAAGAGTTAGAAAGATAACTACTCAAAATAGAATGAAAGCTATAGCTTCAATAACTATTGATGATGTATTTGTAATACATGATATTAAAATTATTGAAAGTGATAAAGGCTTATTCATAGCTATGCCAAGTAGGAAAACTCCTAACGGAGAATTTAAAGATATTGCTCATCCAATAAACACTGAAACAAGAGAAATGATTCAAAATATAATCATTGAAAAATATAACGAGGCTGAGTAAATATAATTGTAAAATTAGAGGGTTTTTATACCCTCTTTTTTATTTCAAATAAATCAATGCAAAAAAGTTAGAGGTGAAAAAAGTGTATCCAACAGAGCATGTAAAAAAAATAGTAGAAAAAATACCCTTTGAACCAGGTATTTATATGATGAGGGATGAAAACTTTAAAATTATTTATGTAGGAAAAGCAATTTCTCTAAGAAAAAGAGTTAGACAATATTTTCAAAATACTACTAAATCACAAAGAATTGAAAAGATGGTTACACTTGTTAGAGATATTTCATATATAGTTACAAAAAATGAAGTGGAAGCTTTAGTTTTGGAATGTAATTACATTAAAGAAAACAGACCTAAGTTTAATGTTATGTTAAAAGACGATAAATCTTATCCATATATTAAAATTACAATAAATGATAAATATCCTACTATTTCTGTTACAAGAATAAAGGCTAAAGACAAAAATATGTACTTTGGACCATATACAAATGTGGGAGCTATGAGAGAAGTACTAGAAATAATTAAACAAATATTTCCAATTAAAAGATGTAGGAAGAATTTAGAGAATAACAAAATTAAAAATCCTTGCTTGTATTATCATATTAAAAGATGTTTAGGACCATGTATAAATGATATTAACCTTTTAGAATATAAAAAAATGATTAATCAAATTGTGTTACTTTTGCAAGGTAAGACTAGTGCAATTAAAGAAGAAATACAAGAAGAAATACAGGAGTGTATTTCTACTCTAAATTTTGAAAAAGCTCAAGTTTTAAAACAAAGACTAGATTCTATAGAAAAGACTACTCAAAAACAGACAGTAGCAAATTTAAATGAGAATAGTACGGATATATTTGGATATGTTTTAAGTGAAAGCAATTTATTTGTACAAGTATTTAAGATTCGTGATTATAAAGTGGTTTTGCATGATAATGTGCAAATAAATGATGTTGAATCTGAAGAATTAGAGGATGCTATAACACAAATAGTTTCATCATATTATTTAGAAATAGAAGATATACCAAAGAAAATATATGTAAAACTAAGTGAGGGTAATATAAAATTATTAGAAGAGTATTTCATAAATAAAAATATGAATATTAAAGTATTTTCACCTCAAAAAGGTGAAAAGTCTAATTTAGTTAAAATGGTTGAAAACAATATAAAAATAAATATAGAAGATAAAAAAAATAATGTTTTAGAAGATTTATCTTATTTACTTGGCTTTTCTAGTGTTATAAACTCTATTGAGTGCTATGATATATCAAATTTAAAAAATGAATATATAGTTGGATGTATGATACGATTTGAAGATGGAAAACTAAACAAAAAAATGTATAGAAAATTTAAAATTAAATCTACAGCAACTCAAGATGATCCAAAATGTATGTATGAAGTCTTAACAAGAAGATTAAAACACTCACAAGATTGGGCACTTCCAGATGTAATATTAATAGATGGCGGAAAATCACAATTGAATATGGTAAAAAAAGCAATGTTACAATCAGGTCAAACAACAAATATTTATGGAATGATTAAAAATGATAACCATAAAACAAATAGTTTAATTGATGAAAAATATAACAACTATGATATAGAAAAAAATAAAAAAATATTAAACTTTTTGACTTTTTTGCAAGATGAAGTGCATAGATTTACGATTTCTTATCATAGACAATTGAGAGATAGCGTTAAAACTTTAAATGATAAAATACCTAAAGTGAAATAAAAATGTAAAATGCATATAAAAATAGTATTTTTTGAAAAACGGGAAATAATATTTTTAGGAGTTGATTAATATGTCAAAGAAAAAAGAAGAAAGTAAAAAAATTAATTGTAATGTGTGTGAGTGTTCGCATAATTGTATGGAGGACTGTACTTGTAAATTAGAAAGTATAAATGTATGTCCTTGTACAACTAAAAAGACCCAAGATCCTCTAAAAGATACTGCATGTGGATCATATGAGTATTCAGGTAATTTAAATGCTGAAGAAATAACTAGTAAATAAAAAACACAAAGTTAATAAAAGAGCTAAATTTATTTAGCTCTTTTATTTTGTACTTGAGTTTAATAGATATAAAAAATACTATTAAACAATTTCATCAAAAAGAGTTTTGTTGTATAGATATTTTTTATCTTTTGGCTTTACTTTACCTGCCATCTCATTATTTTTTTTGGCTTGTTTTATATTATTTAGTTTATAATAACAAACACATAAATTCAAATACGGTATAAAATCATAGTAATCCTTTTCAAAAAAAACACCATTTTTTTCATCGCTGACACAATTTGTTGCAGTAGTGTACCAAAATATTGCAATATTATATAGATTTTTATTGAAAAAATAGTTACCAATTAAGCAGCAAATCTTGGCTCGTGGCTTATCATATTTAAATGATAATAATAATGATTCAAATGCGTCTTTTTCATTATCTAAGTTAGAATAACACTCATATAAACTTTCACAAGCGGATATTTTATTTTCTATCCATGCATCTTTGATTTCTAATACTTCAGAAAATAATAATATTGCTTTTTCATAATCTTTATTATAGTAAAGTTCTCTTGCAAAGTAGTATTTTTGTCTAGAATTTAATTTAATATTTTCGTCAATCATTTTATAAAAAATGTTTAAATTTCTTTTTGTATTGAGTGAATTTATTTTTTTGTGATATACACAAAAATCCGAATAAATTATATTACCATATGTGATAATTACTTCGTGAATAGGACTAACCCATAAATAGTTTCCATTGTTTTTTATAATTCTTTCTCTATAATATGAAAAAGTAGGTCTGTTTTTTTCAAAAGACACAGCGTAGTTTGCCATAACAATGTCAATACTAATATCTAAAGAATCTTTTAAATTAATTAATTTTTTTAAGTTTGCTTTTGAGAGTACATCATCAGCATCTAGCCATAAAATATAGTCGCCTGTTGCTTTAGAAAAAGAGTAATTTCTTGCTTTAGAAAAATCATCTACCCACTTAAAATCATATAGCTTATTAGTATATTTTAGAGCTATTTTTTTTGTTTTATCTATTGATCCGGTATCTACTATTATAATTTCATCTACGGCATCTTTAACTGAGTCTAGACATCTTTGTAGTGTCTTTTCTTCATCTTTTACAATCATACATAGACTTAATTTCATAATTTCTCCTTTTTATATAAATAAATTAGTATTTGTTTATATTTTATGATATTTAAAAGATATATATGAATAAACAAAATATTACAAAAGTAGAACTTTTTTTATATGTTAAAAAAATTTAAATTTGGTTTTAAAAATGATAAAATATATATATGAAAATACAAATTAAATTAGTAAATAAAAAGATTATTTTTTTCTTAGTATTAATTTTTCTTTTTGTGCTTAGCCTGTTTTATCATATGTATATATATAATATAAAGTATCGAAAACTAAATAATGTGAATGCTAAAATGCAAGTTAATATCCAAAATATGCAAAGTATTAATGAGGATGTTGTTGAGTATAGTGTTATGTTTGGTGGAGACACATTTTTGCTTAAAGTATTTAAAGATAAATATAATAATAAAGATGAAAATAAAAATTTTTTGAAAAGTATTGATTATAAATATGGTGATGAAATAGTATTAAATGGTAAAATTATAATACCAGAAAAGCTTAACAATCCATATGAGTTTGATTACAAAAAATATTTAAACTCAAAAGGATATGTAGGGAGTATTGCTACTTATAGTACAAAAAAAATAGGAGAAAACAAAAAAAGTTTTATATTTAGTTTGGCATATAAAATAAAGGAAAAAATTGAAATGAAAATTGATAATTTACTTCCCCAAAAAGAAGCAAATTTGTTTAAAAGTATGATATATGGTAACAGTAAATTTTTAGATAATACTATAAAAGAAAATTTTAGAAAAGATGGAATAAGTCATCTTATTTCAGTATCTGGATATAACGTTTTTTGCATTGTATATATACTTTCTATTTTACTTAAAAATATAAACGAAAAATTAAAAAAAATAATTATGATTGTTGTCTTATTAATTTTTGCAATAATATCTTTGCTTAGCCCTTCAGTACTCAGAGCAGTAATTATGGCAAGTATCATAATATTATTTGATAGTAAAAAAAATACAATACTTAAAAGATTAGAAATATCTTCATATATAATACTTTTATTAAATCCATATAATGTATTTAATATTTCTTTTTTAATGTCATATACAGCAACACTTTCTATAACTTTATTTTATAATTTAATAAAGAGTCTCTTTGATGTAAAGATACGAAAAATATTAAAATGTGGATATGATATAAAAGGAAGGTTAAAAAAAACAATATATATTTTTTTATCATATATAAATAGAATTTTGTCTTTTTCTTTTTCAGTATATATTTTAGTTATACCTATTCAATTGTTTTTTTTCTCATCTTTTGAAACAAGAGCTATATTTTCAAATCTTGTAATCACTACAATTGCTTCGTTTGAACAAATGATAGGAATAATGTATTTATTTTTTTGCCATGTACCAATTATATCGAATATATTAATTAATGCAAATTATACACTTTTAAATATTATTATATATATTAGTAATCTTTTGGCAAATGTTAATCTACCAACTTTAGAAGTCCCAAATTTAGGCTCAATTTCAATATTAATATATTATTCACTAGTTTTTATATATAGATTTAGATCTAATATATCAAACTTTTTATTAAAGAAAAATTGCAAAAAGCTAGATAAATTTATAAGAAAGAAGATGTGGATATGCACATCAATATATATTTTGTATATTATAACTATATATGTATATATAATTTATTTTGAAAGCTATGTATATTTTTTTAATGTAGGCCAAGGAAATTCCTGTATTATAAAAAGTAAAAAAAGTGTAGTAGTTATAGATATTGGGTCTACATCTAATGGAGTGGCCTCAAATATATTAAATAATTTTATGAAAAAAAAAGCAATTTGCAAAATAGATTTAATATTACTGACTCATATGCATGAAGATCATATGAATGGCTTAAAGGGAGTGATTGAAAGTGTTAAAGTGGATAAAGTCTGTTATTTTCCAAATCAAGATAAAAATACTAGTGAGTTTAATGAGGTTTATGAAATACTTAGAAAAGAAAAAATTTCAAAAATTGAAATAGGGGAAAAAGAAACACTGAGTATTGCTGATATATTTATATATATATTATCTCCTCCAGCTAATTTTGTTATAAAAGATAAAGATATATTAAATGCAAATAGCTTGGTAAGTTTAGTTAGCATTAAAAATAAAAATTTTTTATTTATGGGGGATGCAACGAAAAACACTGAAAATTATATATTTAATAATAGTGATACATTTAAAAAAGTCTATGATAAATTACAAAATCTAGAAGCTATTCAAGTTGGGCATCATGGCTCTAATACATCTTCAAGTGAATTACTTATTAAAAATATTAATGTAAAAAATGCCATTATATCTGCTAAAAAAGAAAAATTTGGGCATCCAAATGAAGAAGTATTAAAAAGATTAAAATCAAATAATATTAAAATACATATTACGCAAAAATGCGGTGCAATAAAATTTAAAATAAATGTATAAAAGATTTATTATAGTACAAAATAGTAATGATAGGTGATAAAAATGGAAATAAATTCAAAATATAAAATATTTGTGATTTCAATTTTTTTTGTATTACTAGCATTTGGAATATATGTAGGATTTAATTTTTCAAATAATGGTAAAAAATCAAAAGAAACAATAGCAAATACAGAAAATATTAATATATATAATACAAATAATAAAAACACCAAACTAAGTGATATACAATTAATATATAATGATTATTATAGCTTATGTAATGAAACTATAACCAAAAGTGAAATGATTTACTCAAAAAATGTGGAAAAATTAATAGAAGAGGAAGTAGCAAAACAAAAAAAAGACAATTTGGAGTATGAAATAGATGAAAAAAATGATAAAAAATTAGTTTTTAAAAGAGTGATTAACCAAAATTGTCCTAATCATTTCAATGTTAAATTAGAAAATGGTATAATAGTAATATATAATATAGTAAGTGAGGGATTAAGCTTAGAGTATCAAACAATAAATGTACCACAAAATTCAATAAGACCAGAAATGCTTGAGGAACTAAATAAAGGTATTAGAGTAAATAGTAAAGAAGAATTAAATTTATTAATAGAAGATATAGAAAGCTAGAGAATATAAAAAAAGAAACCAGTAATAATCTGATTTCTTTTTATTTTTTATTTAATTACTATTTTTGAATTTATCACATCTAAATGATATATTTTTTTAGGATCTATATTACCCTTTATATATTCTAATGCAATAATATTTTCAATATATTTTTGGATAGCTCTTTTTAATGGTCTTGCACCGAATTTTTTATTATAACCTTTTTGAACAATAAAATCTACTACGCTATCTGTATAATCAAACATAATGTGATTTTTAGCAGTTTCATCTTTTAATTCATTTAACATTAATTTAGCAATTTTTTTAATATTATCTTTAGATAAATTATTAAATACAACAACTTCATCTATTCTATTTAAAAATTCTGGACTAAAATATTCTTTTAGGGCACTAGAAACTTTATTTTCTAAAACCTCAGGTAAATTTTTGTCGTTTGCAAATCCATAACTTTCATTTTTAAAATCAGTTCCAAGATTAGATGTAAGTACAATAATTGTATGTTTAAAAGAAACACTTTTGCCTTGAGAATCAGTTAATATACCTTCATCTAATATTTGCAATAACATGTTATATACGCTAGGATGAGCTTTTTCTATTTCATCAAAAAGTATAATACTATATGGATTTCTTCTGATTTTTTCAGTTAACTGGCCCGCTTCATCATATCCTACATATCCTGGAGGAGATCCGATAAGTTTAGATGTACTATTAGATTCCATATACTCAGACATGTCAAGTTTTATAACAGAGTTTTCATCGTCAAAGATTTCATAAGCAAGAGCCTTAACTAGAGCTGTTTTACCCACACCAGTAGGTCCAACAAATATAAAAGAAGGTGGACTGGTAATATTTCTAATATTTGCTCTTTTCCTAACAATAGCATTTGATATAGCTTCAATAGCATGTGATTGACCGATTATTTTTTTAGCTAGATTACTCTCTAAATTTAGAATTTTTGATGCTTCATCTGTTTTGATTTTCATTACGGGTATTTTTGTCCAAAGTTCAACAACTTGCGCTAAATTATCAAAGCAAACTTCTTTTGGATGCAATTTTTTAACTAATTTTTCAATATTGGTTCTAAGTTTGCACTCTACTTCTTTTAGTTTAGCAGTTTTTTCATAGATATCAATTTTATCAGTATTATTTTCAATATTTTGTGAATCATCTTTTGTATCAATAACTTGTTCAAGTTCATCTTTTTTAAGTACTATTTCTTCTAATTGCTTTTGCAATTTTTGTAGTTTGGCTAATTCTATATCTTCAAGATTTACTCTAGCACAAGCTTCATCTATTAAATCTATTGCTTTATCTGGTAAAAATCTGTCATGTATATATTTATCAGAAAGACAAACAGCATCTTTTAAAATTTCATCTGATATTGTTACTTTGTGATAATCTTCATAATATTTTTTTAT
Source organism: Clostridia bacterium (assembly GCA_036660635.1). Lineage (GTDB taxonomy): Bacteria > Bacillota > Clostridia > TANB77 > CAG-465 > CAG-465. The sequence continues at coordinate 38,240 of JAVXAF010000004.1, forward strand.
ACCTTTTAATATTTGATAGCAATCATCTTGACTTGGCTCATCAACAATAACAGGCTGAAATCTTCTCTCGAGTGCACTATCTTTTTCTATATATTGTCTGTATTCTTTTAAAGTAGTAGCACCAATAAGCTGTACACTACCATTTGCAAGAGCTGGCTTTAACATATTAGCTGCGTTCATAGAATTATCGTGTTCAAGACCACCAACTATATTATGAACTTCATCAATTGCTAAAATAATATTTCCTAAAGATTTACACTCATCAATTAAACCTTTTATTCTTGATTCAAATTGTCCTCTAAATTGAGTTCCAGCAACTAAAGAGGTCATATCAACTAAATAAACAGCTTTGTTCATTAGTTTACCAGGAACTTTTTCATTCACAATAGCAATTGCTAGAGCATTAATAATAGCGGTTTTACCAACACCAGGTTCTCCAATAAGAGCTGGGTTATTTTTGCTTCTACGATTTAATATTTGAATCATTCGCTGAAGTTCTTTTTCACGTCCTATTACTTTATCTAATTTATTTTCTCTTGCTTTTTGTGTAAGATTTTCTCCAAATGTATCTAAATACTTGGTTTTTTTAGACATTTTTTTATTATCTTTGATTTCTTTTTTATCATCTTTAGTTTCGTCACTACTTTTTTGACCAAATGATAAAAAGGCAGGAATACCTCCTTGGTTTCCTAATTGGTCATCATTATTATCCATTTGACTAAAATTAATATCATCTGATCCAAGATTATTTAGAATACTATCAAATTGTGAAGACATTTTATCAATATCTTCCATAGAAAGATTTGACATTTCTTTCATCATATTTGAGATAGGGTCAATACCTTGCTTTTTAGCACACTCTATACAAAGACCTGTCGTCTCATTTGTAGATTTACCATCTTTATCTAATTTATTTATAAATACAACAGCCATATTTTTTTTACATACTGAACATAGCATCATTTTCTATCATCTCCATCTTAATCATAAGTGTACTAGAGTATATCATAAATTAATAAAACTTACAACAAATGTAGTTTAAAAATTATATAAATTAAATTGACTTATTAAAAAAAGGTAGAAGAAATTAATCTTCTACCTTCTTTAAAATTAAAAAAAACGTGAATTTGTAGGCTTATACTTATTTTCGGACTTTCTTCTTCGCTCTACTTCAATATCATCATTTTTCCGAGCCTCATCTATTTTGTTCAGATACTCTTGAAAACTGATTTTCTTTAAATCAAGCTGCCTTCTTAAGGCTTCTACCTCACCCCATGCAAAATATGACATAAAAACATCCTCCTTATTATTTTTGGATTTTTGCTAATATAAAATCTTTAATAATAATATCATAAAAACCATTAAAAGTCAATATTTAAAATATAAATATATAAATGTACAAATTGCAATATTAAGTGTCGCACTTTTTCACATTTTTAAAATACATATTTT